>WAOB01000097.1 GCA_015521505.1 Nanobdellati archaeon
GTTTAATTCTTATGAACCATGGAAATTGATCAAAGAAAAGACAGAGGATTCGGAAAACAAACTATTTGAATTGTTACATGATATTTCTTTACTATTTGCTTTGTTAGAACCTTATACTCCTAAGATGGTTGAGAGATTTTATGGCATGTTGAGTTGTAAGAGAAAGGAATATGCTATTCTACAAATAAAAGGGAAAGTAAATGCAAAACAACATATCATTGAGAAGATTAATGAAGATATCTTTTCTCTTGTTTCTGGAAATGATGCTTTTTGTAAAGTTGATTTAAAGATAGGTAAGATTGTGGATGTTGTAGATATTAAAGAAAGCAATAAACTTTATCTGATAAAGCTTGAATGTGGAAACGAGATAAAGCAAGTAGTTGGAGGGTTAAAGAAATATTATACAGAGAAAGAACTTTTAAATAAAAAAGTGGTATTTGTCAACAACTTAAAAAAGGCAAAACTTGCAGGGTATGAAAGCGAAGGTATGCTTTTGGCGGCAAGTTCTAGAGATGGTAAGATAGTTGGTTTATGTGTTGTAGATGATGAATTAATTCCTTCAGGGAGCGAGGTTTTGGTTAAAGGCATGTTTAAAAATGTGAAAGAAAGGATATCTATAGATTTCTTTAGGAAGATAGATTTAATCAAGAAAGGATCTTTCGTATACTATAAAGATTATCCATTGATTGCAAGAAGTTTATGTAAAGAGGCTTCTATTAAAATCGATAGGGCCAATTATATTGAGGACGGTGTAAAATTATGGTAGATCTGAATGAGATAAAGAGTAAATTAGATAAGATAAACCCTCTTTATAGAAAGATCGATTCCTTTATATCTTCTCAGTTGGAGGTGGACGTGTCTTATGCAGACATAATCTTAGGAATAGAGAAGATCATCAATGAAAGCTCAAGTATAGCATTTCCTGTGAATTTTTCTGTTAATAACGTTGCTGCTCACGATACTCTAATGGAAAACGATACAAGGAGATTAAATGAGGGTGATGTGGTTAAAATAGATGTGGGGATACATGTTGATGGATTTATTATAGATAGCGCTAAGACCTATATTGTAGGAAATAACGATATAGGAGAAGAGTTAAAGAAGGCTTGTGAGATAGCATTAAAAGAAGTAATAAGCTCGTTAAGGTGTGGGATTGAAATAAAAGAAATTGGTAGTATTGTTGAAAATGTTGCAGAGAGATATGGTTTCGGAATAGTGTCTAATTTGACTGGTCATAATATAGAACAATATAAGATTCATGGTTCATATTCCATTCCTAATGTGAAAAACAACATAGAGGGAGAGATTTCTTATGGTGATTTGATTGCCATAGAACCTTTTTTATCTAGCACACCTCATAATATTGTTGTTAAAGATTCTGCAAGAATAGAGATTTATGAGTTAAATAATGACAATATACAGATTAGAGATAAGTATGCTAAATTACTTTTAAAGGAGATAAAGGAATATGAAAGATTACCTTTTGCAAGTAGATGGTTGACCTCTTTAAAAGGATTTATTAAGAAAAGAAGTTTATTTGAACTTATGCAGAAAGGAATTATTAATGGATATCCTGTGTTATATCATCCTAACTCTAATATTTTGATTGCCCAAGCAGAATATACTGTTTTGATGTTAGATAAACCAGTAGTTTATGGTTTCACATTCTAACTTCATTGTAACCATCTTTTTGTATTTCTTAGAAGGTTGATGTTGTCTGTATAGATATCTCTAATATCTTTGAATCCATAATAGTTCATTATGATTCTTTCCAATCCCAATCCCCATGCCAATACAGGTATTTCTTTTCCTAAGAGAGGTTTAACAACTTCTGCTCTAAATATCCCCGCACCTCCAAGTTCTGTCCAGCCTTTAGATGGTATTAAAACTTCTATCTCAACAGATAATTCAGTGTAAGGGAAGTATGCAGGTCTTACTCTTATGTTCTCATATCCCATTTTCTTAAAAAATTCTTTTAGATAACCTAAAAGATGCCTGAAATTTAGATTTTCATCAACTACAATTCCTTCAACTTGATAAAATTCAAACAGATGTTTCCAATCTAATGTTTCATTTCTAAAGACTTTTCCTATAGCAAAATATTTTTTAGGCAAGTCTTTTATATCTAAATCATATAGAGTTAATGCAGATAGAACTGTAGTGTGGGTTCTTAATACTGCCTGATTTGCTTTTTCATAACTATATTTATATCCCCAACCGATGCTTCTTCTGTCTCCTCTTTCATGTACTGCCTTTACTTTATTCAAAACTTCTTTATCAATTTCTTCATTTAAGGAAATATCTACGTAGAATGTATCTTGCATCTCTCTTGCCGGATGGTTTTGAGGTACAAAAAGAGCATCAAAATTCCAAAAAGATTTGCATAATATTTTACCTTTCATCTCTTCAAATCCCATGTCTAACCATATTTGCCTTATATAATCGATTGCTTGATTTACAAAATGCTTTTTTCCTGGAAATGTTTCATAAGATTGGGCATAAATGTTGTATTCTTTTATTTTTTTTCTTTTCCATTCTTTGTTTAATATTACCTCGGGAGTTATTTCCTTGATCTCTTCTTCAATTTCAATGTCATGACCTTTTCCTTTTTCTGTAAGTTTTATAAACCTTACTGTTTTAGGTATTATTTCAATGAATTTCCTTCTTTTGAGTATGTCTAATATTTCTTTATTTACATTTAACATATAATATTCTCTATCTCCCATCTCTTTTAGCCATTCTATTTCTTTTTTATCTTTATTCTCATAATTTCGTTTTAATTTTACAATACCTTCTTTAATCTCTATTAGGTCTTTATTTTTTGCCCATGCTATAGCGATATTTTTGTCTTTCATAGGTATATCTTTTATGTGCATTTCTCCTTTTTCTTTTAATAACTCTACTAGATTACATTCTGGCAAACCGCTTTCTATAACCTTCTTACCTTCATTTGTCATTTTTATTTCGATTCTGTCCGCTTCTTCTATTTTAACAAGATTCTCTTTATTCATCTCTAACAGAGATCTCATGAGAGATGACTGATCAACTTTAAGATCTTCTATGAGATCTTCAAATCTTACCACTTCGTTTCTTTTTTTAAGATAATCTAATATTTTTTTTTCTATGATTTTTAAATCCATAATTTTATCAACTATGGATAATTTTTTAAAATTAATGTAATTAAAATATTGTAAATCCCGTTTACTGCTGAAAAGCAGGAGGGGATTAATTCTTTTATTGTGGTTTTCATGAAGAAAATTGATATAAAGAAGACGTTAGAGAGATATTGGAGGGTTTTAAGACTTTTGAAAACACCAACAAGAGAGGAAATTGTGGCAAGTATAAAGATTGCTGGAGGAGGTATTTTGCTTGTAGGGTTGATAGGTTTTATTGTGTGGTTTATATTGATTTATATAATAGGTGTGGCATGATTTTTCAACGGAGGTGGTTTTTTGCCTATCTTTGCGGTGAGATCTGTAGGAAAAAAGGAGAAGAACCTTATGGAAGTAATAGAACATAATGCTAAGGCAAAGAAAGTTCCTATTAAATCTATATTATTTATTCCAGAAATAAAGGGGTATGTTTTTGTGGAGGCGGAGAATTTTGATGATGTTAAAGCAGTATCTTCTAATGTTCCAATGATGAGAGGTATTTTAGAAAAACCTGTCAAACGAGAGGAACTTGAGAAATTTTTTCAAACAACTACTGCTTTGCAGAAGTTTGAGATTGGAGATATTGTTGAAATTGTTGGTGGTCCTTTTAAAAGAGAGAAAGCAAAAATCATTAGTATTGATGAGACAAAACAAGAGGCAAAAATAGAACTTATAGATATATCGATGCCTATACCTATTACGATTAAACTTGATTTGTTAAGAAGAATAAAAGAATAATTTAATTTTGTTAAGGTGTTTATGATGGGTAAAAAAACCATAGATGCATTGGTTGACGGAGGAAAAGCATCAGCAGGCCCACCATTAGGACCTGCATTAGGACAATTAAAAGTTAATGTTAAAGCAGTTATTGATGCTATTAATGAAAAAACTAAAGTTTTTGCAGGTATGAAAGTGCCTGTGAAAGTTATTGTTGATGATGAAACAAAAGAGTTTGAGATTGAGGTAGGTACACCACCTGTAAGTCAACTTATTAAAAATGAACTTAAGATTGAGAAATTATCTCAACAATCAGGTAAAGATTTTGTAGGTAATTTAAGTATAGAACAGGTAGTTAAAATTGCCAAGATGAAAAGGGAAGGTATGTTGGTTAATTCGTTAAAATCTGCGGTTAAGTCTGTTATCGGTACTTGTGTTTCAGTAGGAGTTATGGTTGAGGGTAAGAATCCAAAAGAAGTTATTAAAGAAATTGATGAAGGGAAATATGATGAAATAATTAAAGAATAGAGGTGTTATAATGAAAGTTCAGGAAGCATTGAAGTATTTGGAAGAGAATTCAAAGAAGAGGAACTTTATCCAGAGTGTAGAATTAATAATAAATTTAAAGGGATTGGATTTAAAAAAGCCAGAGAATAGAATTAAGGAGGAGATTTATTTACCAGCAAAACTTACAAAGCCTAGAAAAGTAGGAGTTATAGGCACTATACTATCTCAGAAGTATAAGGATGTTGCAGATTTAACTATAACAGAGGAACAACTTAATGAGTATATTAATGATAAGAAAAAATTTAAGAAAATGGTTAAACAAGTAGATTATTTCTTGGCAGAACCCCAACTTATGGTTAAGATAACCAAGGAATTTGGTAAGATGATGGGAGGTAGAGGTAAGATACCTAAACCATTACCACCCAATACTGATGCAAAACCTTTGATTGAAAAACTAAAGAATACTGTAAGAATTAATGTAAAAGATAATCCTCTGATTCAGGTAGTTATAGGCTATGAGGACATGAAGGAGGATGATGTTCTGAAGAATTATGATACAGTTTTAAATACTGTACTTAAGAAGTTGCCAAATGGTTTGCAGAATATAAGGAGCGTATATATTAAAAAAACTATGAGCCCAGTTATTCAGGTTGATCTGAAATAAAGGTGTTGAAAGATGGTGAATGAGCAGAAACTTCGGATGGCAGAAGAGATGGAAAATGAGATAAAAAATGCCAAGGTTATAGGGATTGTTGATGTTAATAAACTACCTTCATCACAATATCAAGAGTTAAGAAAGAAATTAAATGATAAAGCAAAAATTAGGGTTGTAAAGAAAAGGGTTTTGTTGAAAGTTTTGGATAAATTGAATATGCCAGAGAAGTTAAAGGAGTATGTTAAGAAATCCGTTATAGTTGGGCTGTTAACTACAGAAGAGAATCCTTTTAGATTGTATAAAATTGCAGAAAGATCTAAGAGTATGACCTTTGCTAAAGCAGGTGATATAGCACCTCAAGACATAGTAGTTCCTGCAGGTGATACTGGGTTACCACCAGGACCTATAATTAGTGAGTTTAAAGCGGCAGGTATTAAGGCGAGGATACAGGGTAATAGCATAGTTGTTCAGGAAGATAGTTTAATTGCTAAAGAAGGAGAGATTTTGGATGAACAGAAGGCAAATATATTAATGAAACTTAACATTAAACCCATACCTATTGGTCTAAATATTGTTGCTATGTATGAAGATGGTGTTGTTTATGACTCATCTTTACTTTCTATTGATGAGGAACAATACTTTAATGATATAGTTACTGCTTCACGACAGGCATTAAATTTAGCATATAATATTGACTACTATACTTCAGAGGTTGTTGAGTTAAAGATAATAGATGCACAACAAAAAGCACTAAACCTAGCATATAATGCAGATATTTATGAAAAAGACGTCATAGAGATGATTATTACTAAGGCAATTCAGAAAGCAATATCAGTTGATATGACATTACCAGAAGAAACTAGAAACACATTGGGTATAGCTGTTACTGCTCCACAACCAGTTCAACAATCATCTTCTCCAGAAGAACAAAAAGCAGAAGAAAAGAAAGAAGAGAAAAAAGAAGAGAAGGCAAGTGTTGAAGAGGCAGCGGCAGGTTTAGGTGCATTGTTTGGTTAAAAACTTTTCTTTCTTTTTCTATATACTTGATGTGGTTATATGGATCTTATATTTTTAGTACCTAAGAATTATTCTAAAACTACTCAATTATTGATTGATAAGAGTAAGGAACTTAATATCAATTATAAAGTCTCTTTATTAGAAGATGTTATTATTGAAACTTCTAATGAAGGTAATAGGGTTATCTGTAATGGAGAGAACATTCTTAACACTCGTTATGTTTTTCCGAGAATTGATGGTAAGAGGAAAAATGTTGGTATGAAAATTTTATCAATTTATGAATTGAGAGGGGTAAAAATGCCCTATCCTTCTTTTGCTTTGGAGATTGTTCATGATAAATTCTTAACTTCTTTATATTTATCTCATTATGGTATTAGTGTTCCTAAAACAACATATGCTCGATCTTTAGAATCTTTGAAAGATATGCATTATCCAATTATCCTTAAGCTTTTATCTGGATCTGGTGGTAAAGGGGTTATGCTTATAGAGAATGAAGATGCTTTGGAAAGTGTTATTTCAACATTACAGGATGAGAAAGGAAACGAGTTTCTTGTGCAGGAATACATTAAAAAGGAAAGAGCAGAGGACCTAAGGATTCTTGTTTCATATGGGAAAGTTATAGGGGCTATGAAAAGGATTGCTAAGGAAGGAGAGATAAGAGCAAATGTTAAAGTTGGAGGTAATGTTGTAAGTTATGAACCAACTCCTGAAGAGGAAAAACTTGCTTTAAAAGCTGCTGAAGCATTAAACTTAAAGATTTGTGCAGTGGATATTATAACCTCTGATGACGGAAAACCCTATATAGTTGAGATTAACCTAAATCCAGGAATAAGAGGATTGATGAAAGCAACCTCTAAAGATATAGCGAAAGAAATTATGATGGATGTGAAAGAGGAAATTAGAGGGTGAGAGGTACTAATAGTGAATGGTTGAGCATAGGTATAACTGCTTTAGGAGTCATATGACTATTTTTGTAGTCAATTATATTTTTGAAGAGATGTCCATCATAAAAGGAAATAATATTATTAGGTATTTGTTATAAATGCCTCAACCAGATTGTTCTATAAGATCCGCCTTTTTATGCTCTTTTATTGGTCATTTTATCCAATTCTGCTTTTTCCCTTCCAACTCTAAACCTTCTTCACAAATCCTTGCTGAGGTTCAAATATATCCCCGCTTTGTTTAAGTTTTTGCAAGAGATACTCAACATCATGTATGCCATTTTCTTTTGCAACATCTATTAAATCACTTACCGGTATGCCTTCTGGATGTTCTTTACTCAAATCTTCTATCAACCTTAACAACAAAAGCATTTTGTTTCTTTGAGATGTTGTCATTCCAGTTTCTATTCTATCTATATCAAATGTTCCTGTTTCTGGATCAACTCCTAAACTTTGCATAAACTCCTTAATCAAAGCTATTGCTCTTTCCACATCTCTTTTAGTTACTTTCTCACTTAACCTTACTTTTGCTGATGCTTCTGCAAGCCTTATAATAGCTTCTAATTGCCTTGTAGTTATAGGTATAGCATTATTCTCTTTACCTTTTGTCCTCAAACCAACATAAAACTCCTCAATAAGCTTTTCTGCTGATCTTGTCATCTTTGGCTTGATGTTTTTTCTAGCATAAGCAATATACTTTCTAAACAACTCTATATCTATAACTGGTTTAGTATCTTCTGGTTCTTCATGCATCTTAAGTATATGCTTAACCAACTTAGTATCTTTATCCTTATCTGGTTTATCCATAACTGGAAATATTAAATCAAACCTGCTAAGCAATGTTTCAGGCAAATCTATTTGCTCAGCTAATGAACTTGCATACAAATCAAACCTTCCATACTTTGGATTAGCAGCAGCCAGAATTGTCGTTTGAGCCTGTAAAGTTGCTTGCACATTGGCTTTACTTACAGTTACTGTTTGTTGTTCCATAACTTCATGCATGGCACTTCTATCTTCTTTACCCATCTTATCTAATTCATCTATGCATGCAACTCCTTTGTTTGCTAAAACCAAAGCACCAGCTTCTAAAGCCCAACCTTTAATAAATTCATCTCTTACAACTGTTGCTGTTAAACCAGCACCTGATGCTGATTTACCTACAACATATCTAGCTCTTGGTGCTAAATTAGCAACATACTTAAGCATTTGGGATTTACCAGCACCAGGATCTCCTACGAGTAAGATATGTATGTCTCCTCTTGTTACAACCCCATCACTTCTTTCCTTCCTAACTCCTCCAAAGAGTTGTAATGCTATTGCTAACTTTATTGTTTCGTACCCATAAATGCTTGGAGCTATGCTTTTAACAAGTTTCTCATAAATCTCTGGATCTTTGGCAAGTTCTGTTATTTTTTCTATATCTTCCTCGCTCAACTCAACCTCATCAATTTCCTTCTCTATACTCTCTATATAGTTTCCATCAATATACATTTCTCTTCTTTTGGTTTCTCCTTTAACTCTTGGTAATGGCATATCTTTTATTATACCGTATACTCTTACCTTCCTTCCCGGAACGATTTTCCTTTGAAATTTTGGATCAACTAAATCATCTCTTATAAATACTCCAATTTTTCTTGGTTGTGGATTCTCACCTAATCTTTCAGGCATTTCCTCTATCTCTAACCTTTGAACATCTCTCATTCTTTTCTCTAATACTTCAAAATACTTTTTATTACCACATGCAGGGCAATACTTTGGTTTTTCCAATGTTTCGGTTTGAGATGTTTGAGGAACAAGTATTTTGTTCCCGCAATCTTCTGCTGAGCATTTATAAACTACCGCTATTGTTTCTGGTCTAACCTCTGATGCTTGCCTTATAATACCTTCAACATACATAAATTTTCCTAAATGCTCGCTCCTTAAGTCTCTGATCTCTATTCCATAACTAGAGGGTATGTTGTATATTCTAACTTTTGGCTTGTATTCTCCAATTAAGGAATGGTTAGAAACTGCTTCTTCCATTAAAGGTATGATTTCTTGAGGCATCTCAACAAGTTTTGATGCTATCTCTGGATCGTAAGCATCTAATATCTCATAGTCAACCAAAACATATTTATTTTCTTCCCATGATTTTATCGTTTTTTCGTTGTAAATACCACTAAAAAATCTTTCAAGAGATGATATTATTTCAGATATATCTCCTAATTTGTCCTCTTTTCTCTCTTCATTAAGATCTAAGGAAAGGTCATCTTCTTCGTAAGATTTATTATCTTCTCTATCATTAAATCTCATAAGAATATAATTAGTTTAGAAATAATTTAAAAGGTTTATTAAAAGAAATCTTTAGGTTAGATTACTAATTGGATATGAGATATTGTAGGTTTTCAAAGCGAAGAGGCGCTAGGACCATCCTATTTTCTTTAAATATTTTACTTTTGCTTTTTGCTGTTATCTACTTTAATCGATATGCGCGGGCCGGGAATTGAACCCGGGCCTCCACCGTGGCAGGGTGGCATCATACCACTAGACTACCCGCGCGCAAATAAATAAAATTTAATCTACATGTTAATTTTAAAAGATTTTTGTGATGGATGGTATTCTATCTCTATATATCGAGACACCGTTAGTTATATATACTCCTTTAACCTATTAAATATTACCTCTCCTTATTTCTTCTGAGGAGAGGTGTGAGATCAATAACTTCATTGACTCACCTTAGGGCTCCTTTGAAAGGAGCCCGCTCATTCTTAAAATTCTGTTTGATTCTATTCTTTGGTTTGTAATATAAAAAAGAAAAACATTTTAAAGATTTTTATATAAAATATTCTCTATGTTTTACCGTTTGGTGATGCTGTTCTGTTTTACCTTTATTCCTGTACTTGTATTTGCAGAGCAAAACTCTGTAGAGATAGAGATATCTTTAAATCAAGATGTTTTATATGCTGGAGAAAATACATCGGGAAATATAGATATCATAAATAATATAAATAAAGAACTAAATCTTTTGATAGATGTTTATGCTTTAGGTAGAGAGGGTTGGTTTAGTGTAAGCAAAAGAAGAGTGTCTTTAGAATCAAAGGAGAATGCCACCATACCTTTTGAGATATATATTCCTAATAATGTAGAAGGAGGCAGATATTATTTCTATGTTCGATTAGAAGATGTTAACAACCATATTTTAGTAACAAAAAGAGGTTCTTTTTATGTTTTAGATAGGCCATTATTATCGATAAGAAAAATAGGATTTGAGTATCCAGTGATTGAGAGCAATAAAACGCAGATGGTTTATGTTACTATTAGTAATATAGGAGAAATAGATGCTAATAATTATAGGTTTACTATTAGGATACCTAAGTTAGGGTATTTTAAGTATGTAAAAGATCTATCTTTGAAGAAGGGACAAGAACATATTTATGTAGATGAAATATTTATTCCTCATGACGCTTTTCCAGGTAATTATGAGACTTATGTTGAACTATACGATGAAAAAAATAATGTAGTGGAAAAAAAAGAATCCTCTTTTAAAGTTAGGGAAACTCCTCTTTTAGATGTCAAGATAAAAACTAACGAGAACATCTTGTATAAAGAAACCTATTATACTATAATGAATAAAGGAAATGCTAAGGGAGAATACATAAAGGAAATAGACACAATGGGTTTTATTTGGATTTATGAATTTGAGAACATATCTCCTAAAAGGAAGGGGGTAGTATATATCCTAAAGTGTGATATTGAACCAAATAAAGAATGTAGATTTTATGTTAGAGTAAATTACTGGGTTTTGTATGTGGTATTAATAGTTATAATAACTTTGCTCATACTAATCTTCATTGCATTTACTTCTCCTAAGATAAAGAAGGAATATTATAGAAAGGGTCATAAATACCACATAACTTTAACAGTTATAAATCACAAAGCAAAAGAATTGAAGGAAGTAGTGGTTAAGGATTATGTTAAAGGGATCTTTAATATTGATGAAACAAGCATTCTCCCCAAACCTTCTAAGATACACAAATCTAAAGAAGGCTATGTAATAGAGTGGAGATTAGGAACTTTGAAACCAGGAGAGATGAGGGTGTTAAGATATGATATTGTGCCAAAGATAGACATAATTGGAGATGTTACTCTAGAAAAGGCAGTATTGGAAGGTAAAACTAAAAGGGGTAAGAAATACACTACCTCTTCTTGAAATTTATACTATTTTACTTTTGTTTGTGGTGTGGTGGTAAGTAATGGTTTTAGAAGCAACTTTTAATTATTTAGTAGAATTAAGTAAGGACAACATATTTTTTGTGGTGTTAATTGCAGGTTTGTTTGTGACACTTACTACAAGTACGGGTGCCATTATTGGATTGATACTAAAAAAAGTATCTCTAAAATATGTAGATTTCTCTATGGCATTTGCAGGCGGTATAATGCTGGTAGCATCTTTTACTAGTTTAATTTTACCTGGTATAGATTTGGGAGGTTTTTCATCTACTGCTATAGGTATTGTACTTGGATTTTTCTTAATGTTTTTGATAGAAAGATATGCTCCTCATGAACATTTATCGAAGAAATATGAGGGTAGCGAGATATTAAAAGGAAAGTTGAGTAAGATATGGCTTATAATAATAGCGATAATAATTCACAATATTCCTGAAGGACTTGCTGTAGGTACTTCTATAATCTATGATATAGATAAAGGATTAATAACGGCTTTTGCTATTGGTGTGCAAGACATACCTGAAGGATTGGCAGTTTCATTACCTTTAATTGCGGCTTATAGAAAGGTTTTATTACCTATACTTTTAGGGATAATCAGCGGGATAGCAGAACTAATTTCTGCATTGATGGGGGCATTATTATTTACCATATTCTATACCTTACTACCTGTAGGATTAGGTCTTGCAGGGGGTGCTATGATTTATGTCACAGTAAAAGAAGTATTTCCTGAAGTTTATAGGGATAAGAAACATCAAAGATTGATGACTTTTGGTATGCTGTTGGGTTTTATGGTGATGCTTTATTTAGATGCTACTCTTGGATGATTTTTCTTTGCTAAATAATAATATTTTCTTATGTTTTCTATACCCGCTTCTGTTTCCCACGGGAGTGATTTTCTTATAGTAGAATAATAAATCTTTTTCTCAAATAACCTTTTTGCTTTTGTGAATCCCATATTGTATATTACCCAATATTCAATATCACCATATTCTTCGGGTATAACTCTTAGATGAGGATATTGTTCAAAGAATTGTTCAGGTCTTCTTATTAATCTAGGGCCATTTTTTGTTTTCATAACCATTAATGTACTAAAATATTTTTTTATCAGAAACAAATACGCTCCACCAACTTCGATATTCTTTTTATAATCTCTTACAACCTCATTGAAACTTATATTCTCAATATCAATACTTCTTAAGGCCAAGTATACAGGTACGTAAAAATATCTTAGATCTATCTCTTTTTGTTTTGAAAGATGCTTTTTTATTTCTACTTCATTATATGTTTCGGGATACCTAAAGTCCACATATTCAAGAGAATACTCTTCTATATGTGCTTCAATCAAACTTTTTGATTTGTTGTAGATTCTTTTCAATTCTTCAAGTGCTATTTTTCTTACTTGCATAACTCCATAAGCATTCGCATGCGATTTTGCTTTTTGATTCAAACCACTTTCTTGTTTTGCTATTGCATATAAAGTATGCTCTTCAAATCCAAAATAATCTTCTACGTAGTAGAGGTGCTCTATTATATTCTCTTTCAAATCTTTTTTACTGTCTCTCTCTACGATGGATAAAATATGGTCATTATGAGGTATATAGAATTTTTGTGTTTTTCTTTGTATAATGTTGTCATACGCACTTATTATGAAGGAACTCATAAATACTAAACCTCCATAAACCAATATTTTTTTGTTTAATGCACCCATAATTTAATCACCTATAAGTAATAAATATATAAACACACTAAATTATTTAAAATTAACTGTATCACGATATATGGAAATACAATATAGAAATCTTTTTAAAATCTACTTATTTTTATCTTATTTTCAAAAATGTGCTTAGTATTTGATAAAGGGTGGTATGAATGAAGTTTTGTGGGAAATGTGGTAATCTAATGACTCCTCGAAAAAATGATGGAAAATCTGTATGGTATTGCAATACTTGTGAATTAGAGGAAAAGACTACAAAAGAGGAAATAAAGATATCTCAAAAAGTGATGAATAGGGACAAAGGCATTGTTGTAGTTAAAGAGAACAAAGAAGCACTTCCAATTACAGACAAGGAGTGTCCTCAATGTGGTAATCAAAAAAGTTATTGGTGGACTATGCAAACACGATCGAGTGATGAGCCTGAAACAAGATTTTACAAATGTGTTAAATGCTCTTATACATGGAGAGAATACTCATAATTTAATATTAAAACATATAAACATTCAAAGATAATATAGATTTTTATGGATTATTCGAATGATTTCTGGATTGAAAATAAAGAGAAGATAAAACAAGTTATAGATAAAATATCTTCTAAATTTGTGGTTCTTTCTCCTTATGTAAAGATAAACGCCTCTTATAATGGATGGTTTGATGAAGAATGGGGAAGAGATACATTTATCTCTTTAGAGGGATTATTGTTGGTGCGTAATAAATATGAATATGCTAAATCTATTTTTTTAAGATGGATCAAATATGAGAAAAAAGGCTTAATGCCTACATTACCGGAGAGAAACTACTATGGAGATGCAGATACAAGTTTATGGTTTATATACGCTTTATCCAGATACTATTATTATACAAAAGATTTACATTTAATAAGTAAAACACGACATACTGTGGAGAACATACTTTACAACTACATTAATGGTACAAGTTATGAAGATAAAGGAATTATTAAACAAATATATATGGATGATGATTTTTTAATTATAACTCCTGAACGTGCAACATGGATGGATGCTGATGCTTTAGGTAAATTAGATCCAATAACTCCTCGACAAGGTAAGACAGTAGAGATTAATGCACTTTATTATGAGGGTTTGCTTTTTGCAAAGTATTTAGAAGACGTAGGATATAAGTTTGATATAGATTTGGATTATTATATCAAGGGTATGAAAAAGAACTTTCAAAGAAAGTTTTATGATGTACGTTTAGGTTATCTTAGAGATGTCATAGATGGGGATAAAGATGGTGATGCTTTAAGACCAAATATGCTCTTTGCTTTAAGATCAAATAACCTTGTAGATTATGATATAATAAAAAGTTCGATAGAGAAAATTAATAAGGAATTGTTAACTCCTTATGGGTTAAGAAGTTTAAGTCCTAAACACCCTAGATATAAAGGAGAGCACAGGAATCAAGATCCTATTGAGATTAAGGATTTAGCATACCATAACGGTTCCGTTTGGCCGTGGATTATGGGGTGTTATATTGATGTAATCTATAAAATTATGATTTATGAAGGGAGTAGGTATGAAGATATAAAAAATAAGCTAAGAGATATCATGTTTCCTCTTACAAAGTATTTAATAGATTATGGAACTATACCAGAGATATTTTCAGGAGATTCTTTTACTCCTTCAGGAACAACTTATCAGGCATGGAGTATAGGAGAGATATGGAGAGTGATCATAAATTACGGATTACTTGAGGATTAAAAACTTTCTCTCCAAACCTCCTCTACTTTTTCATCAGTTATTCCAGCATTCCAATTTATTTTGATCTCTTTTACTAGTCTTTCGAACAAACCTTTACTTTGTTCTTTTAATTTGTTAACTCTCTCTCTATAATATATTAACCAGTATATGTCAGTTAATATCTTTTGAATGTAATTTCCATAAGGAAGTTTTATTTCAAGATATGGTTGAAATTTAAATTCTATACTACCTTCATTAGTTTTCATATCCTGACTTCCTATGAGTTTTGTATATATCACAAATTTTGTGTACTCATCCCAAGGTTTTTTATATTTAAAATAATATCTATAATCTATGCTTGTTGATCCTTTAGGGGTAAAAGAATCATCTACCATTAAAAAATCTTCATAGAATTTTGAAGCGGAAATTTCTAATATGTGGAAACATATTTTATGGAATTTATGAAATACCTTTCCCCAAGGATTGTGGGTCTTTATTTTAAAACTATACCATTTTTGACCTGGATAGAGATACTCTTTAATTTCTAATTTCCCTCCCACTATTATCACCAAAATCTTCTTCTTTTATTGCTTTACTTTCAAAAAATTCTTTTAATTCTTTTTCATTTTTCAATCCGAAATAATCTAAAAATTTCTTTGTTATTTTCAATATTTTTACATTACCTGTTTTTTCTGCTTTCACAAAGCCTCTTTCTATTAGTTCTTTTATCTGTTCATGTGCTCTATATCCTCTTATCTCTATTACATCTTTTTGTTTTATAGGGGATTTGTAAGCAATTAATGCAAGTGTCTGTAGGGTTGCTCTGGAAAATTCTTTGTAAGGAGCTAAATCTTCGACATATCTAAAATACTTTGACTGTATTGTCAAATCATACTTTTCATTAGGGAGTTTTTTTATTTCAAAAGGCAAATTATATTCTTTAATTTTTTTATTTATCTCGTCTATTGTCTTGACTATCCCTTCTTTTGATATTTTTTTCATCTTTTTATCTAAAATATATTTTTTATTTAATACTCTATATATTTCGTTTATACTTAATGCTTCTTGTGAAACAAACAATGCCGATAATATGATACTTTCCAACTCATCCATCTTCATTCCTCCATCCTTTATAGATTTCTATCTCTCCAAAAGGTTTTTCCTGCTTACAATATATTCTTCCTTCATTTGATAAGTGAAGTATAGATTGCAACTTTATTATTTTTTCATAAGGATCACTACTTTCTAAGAGTTTTGAAAACAAAGCCTTCTTATCTATTTTAAACATTTCAATTATTTTCTCATATGTCTTTTCAATTAATTCCCTTATATCAAATTCTTTCAAGTCAAAACTGAACATCTCTTCTTTTATGTTTTTTCTTCTAGATTTTAATGCTTTATCCAGCGCATCTATTAATTCATATAATGTAACTCTTCTCTTTACAGGTTTTTTTAATGGTAAGACGATGGGTGGTAAGTCTATTATTTTTACATCTTCTTTTTTATTAGAAAGAAGAGTTTCTAAAGAATCTTCATTAATCTCTATTTTTTCTTCTTCAGGATATTGAATAGAAGATTCTTCTCTAAAAAATTCTGATTTCAATCTATATATGAGAGCGGCAATAAGAATCATTTTTGCAGGTATTTTAAGATCTTTACTCTTTAATTCATCTAAATAGGCTATGAATCTCTCATTTAACACAATGAGATCTATATCCCATGGATCCATATCCTCTGTTAATATCTCAATAACAGATCTCCAGTTTTCTTTAAGTATTAATTCTAATAT
>WAOB01000098.1 GCA_015521505.1 Nanobdellati archaeon
GCAATCTGAAGAGAAACAATTATCCAGACAATCTGCTTCTCGCTAAATTTTCCATTCATAAAGAGATGTGTTAAAGAATAAATCTTATCATAAGGATTTAAAAGTTTCCCTTCCTTATTAACCTTGCCAAAACTCTCTGCTTTGAATTTGCTTCTTGCCTTTAAGAAGAGTTCAATAAACCATAAAATAAAAATGCTCAAAGCAAAAACCTCCATATCCCCTAAAATAGCAGCACTTCCAATAGTGAAACCAATAGCATAAGTTAAACTATCTCCTGGAAATGCCCTTGCAGGATAGCGATTATAAAAAAGATAAAATATAAGTAAAGAAATAAGGAAAAATGTAAGAAAAACAAGGACAGAGAATTTCCCATTAAAATAAGAGAATACAGCTAGAGTAGAAAGAGTTACTATACCCAGTAACGACTCTAAACCATTCAAACCTGCAAGCATATTAGTTGCATTGGTTGCACCAATAATGCCGATAGGTACTAGAACTAAAGGATATAAAAGCCCTATATCTAAAGTGCCTATCAAAGGTAAAGTTATATAATCTCTATGAATAACACCATAAAGTATAGGTAATGAAGGTATTAAAGGTAATAAAACCTTATATTTTTGTGGGATGCCTTGTTTTTTTATACTTCTTTTTTTTGACAAACTTGTCAAATCTTCCATAAATCCTATAATAGAAATAGCACCTAAACCAAACAAATAATAAAAAATACTATCTAAATTAGAAATTCCTTCAACACGAAAGATCTTTAATATCACTATGTACATCATCAACGTAAAAGAAATAGAAAAAAATAGAGGGATTCCAAAAGATTCGGGTAGTTCTTTTCTGAGTTGTGGTGGTTTATTAATATCTCTTCCCTTAAGACCTATACTGTCAAGATAAGAATAAAATTTTTTATACATCATATATGAAACCACAACATTAGCAAATAGAAACAAAAGAAGTAATAAATACCAATACATATTCAACACCTAATTAATGTCAACCCCATGATAATATAAAGGACATTTTCTTAAAGGCAATGTTCTATATACACACGATTCCTTAACATAATTAATGAAGTCCTCAGAAATATTCTCTTCTCTTAATTTCTCTTCAATATAAGTATAGTTAACCTCATAAATCTTCACAAGGAAGTTGTTAAACACTTGCTTAACATACGGTATTCTCTGTCCTTCCTCAAAATACAATTTATGGAAATTCGAATTAAATATCTTCTCTCCTTCCTTCTTGTCAGGATGATCAAAAGTTAGAAAAGCAATATTTGGTGATCCGGGTACAATAAATATACATTCCTCTATGTATGAATTATTTTTACCTAAAAATTGTGAAAGATCAAAAACACCAGCAGGAGTACATAAATATCTTATATATGGTGTTTGTGAAACAAAAACAGGATTTATGGTTTGAGGAACCATTCTAATTCCCTTTAGGAAATCAAAGGTTCCGTTAGAGGTAAATGGTACATAAATCTTATATCCTGGAATAGCATAAATCAAATAATTGTTCTCATTACCTCTTAAAGATAATTGAGCATAGCTATCTATCCATTTTCCATTATTCGCTATCTTACTCATAGCAGCATATTTACCTATCATTGTGTAATCCAAAAGTATGTGCGTAGGTCTGAAGGTATAAAGATAAAGCAAATTCCATGTTTCATTATATCTCCCTGTAAAATATTTAGCAGCAAATACATTTCTATACCCTTTCTGATTGCCTCCATCTAAAAGGGTTTTTCTCTCTCCTCTTGTTTGGAACCAATATCCAAAATCCCACCATGAAAGAATAACAGAATCTCGAGAAGTATTGTATTTTAGAAAGTTTAATGCTTCTTCCCACAAAACATTATCCTCACCTCTTGACAATGCCTCTCCTATATTTACTGCATGGGAGGTGTTTATATATACAAAAAACAAGACATAAAAAATACCAAATATTACAGAAAAACCTTTAACAACTTCATTAAAAGATAATTTCTTATCTGAAAACAGATATCTGATGTTTTTAATAACAAAATGGAAAAGATATCCCAAAACAAAAGAAGCGAGTATAGACACAAACATTCCTGTTGGATAAGATATTCTAACCTTTGTAACAAAAGCCAATAATGTGGCATAGACAAATAAATAAAGCAACGCTTCTTTATGCTTGCTCTCGTAAATCAATATCCCTACAATTAAAGTAGCCAAAACAACATAGACTATGTTTGCAAGAGTGTTCTCCCCTTGAGAAGATAAAAAAGAATAATAAACAATATAGCTCAAAATATTAATACCTATAGCAAAATATTTTTTTGAAGAATCTTTTAAAACAACATATAAAAATAATGGAGAGGAAATAGATAAAACAAACCAAGAAGAGAATAGAAAATCGTAAGTATTCTTGAAAACTTCTACGCCAAAAACATTTAAGAAATAAGGAACGCTCGCCGGAATGTTTTCTGCAACAGTACTTTCAATAACCCCTTTCCGGTAAACTATAGCTCTTGAAATAGATGAAATAACTCTCGATACTAGAGGTAGAAACAAACTTAGAATAAATAATACTAAAACACCTGTAAGCACCATCGCCGGATAAAAAATAATCTTGTCCTTTTCTCTTATTGTGAATTTCCTCTCAAACAAATAAAGAAGTGATACACCTAAAAGCGAAAGAAAAACAATAACAGAAGAAATATTTTTAAACACAAAAGAGATTCCTTTTGCATAATAAATAAGAGAATACACTAAAAGATAAAAGAATGCAAAGGAAACATACCATTTACCATCATTTTTACTATCCCACTTACCTAAGAGAATAGACAAAAAAGCAAAAGCAGGATAAAGATAAATAAGCATTACCGCTCCTCCCCAAACCGAATATGCAAATGCCATTAAGATACCTGCAAGAGCACCATCTATAATAGATTTAGATTTTATTGCCTTAACAAAGAAAAGAAAACTTGTTAAAATAAACAGTCCCGAAAGGGGTTCTTTCTCAAAAAAGCCCTCTGAAGATCTAAAAAGTACACTATTCGAAGTAGCAAAAATAATTCCTGCAAATATGCCTGCCCACCTATATTTCTTACCAAAGATTTCTAGAGAAATAAAATAGATCACAAAAACATAGAAGGAAGTTATCAAAGGAGGTATTATTTTTGCGTAGGTTAAAAAATCAACAGATAAGGGTTTAAAGAACAAATAATATATCAATCCGTAAATATAAAAAAGAGCATAGAGATCTCTTAAAGGTGGAAATCCATCGGGATAGTATCTCATCATATCCACAGAAGGTAAAACAAACCCGTTAGAGATAACATCTAAAGTAATCCTATATATATAATAAGGATCAATCGCTTGTAAAAATTTTATATCTGGTATAGTCCTTACATAGAAAGTAAAAAATGCAATTATGAGTAGTAAAATACCTTCTAAAACAGGATATTTATGAGAAAATCTTACAATCTCAGAAAAGTCCAATACTATCTCGTCATCTTTCTGTCTTCGAGTTTTTGTCATAATAGAGGATATATTTAGGATATCTTTAAAAAATTATATTCACAACTGTTTAACTTCTATATAATATTTATGTGCATATCCTGTTGTAGACAAGATAAAATGATACTCTTCTCTTTTCTCATTAAAATGCTCACATATATGCTCTTTTGTTCTCTCCAATCGTTTTAGAGATTCTTTTTTTAATTCCGACCTATAAGAGGGCAGATAAGGAACCTCTTTTTTATCCTCTACATTAAGTAAATCGTTGAATATGCTTTCGTTATTTATTTTTATTCTTATTTTATTAATATCTTCTCTACTCTTACTTGTTTTGTCATCTAATTCCAAAATAGATAAGTAAAGATCATCTAAGAAACTACAGATTTCCGATGAGCTATAAAGGAGAGTGAAAAAATTCTTTTTTAGAGTATTTTTCAAATCATATAAAAGAATCGTTTCCTCACCATAAGGGATAAAATACACAGGAGTCAAAAACAAGAATTTAACATCTCTTGTTGTTTCAATAAAAAAACAGTAATCATGTCCCACACATGCTAACGAATCTGCAATAACATCTCTTAACAATGGGCGGTTCTCATCATAGAGAGTAGAGGAGTAATTATAAAGACCCACAACCGTTCTGTTAGTATGATAATTATCTTTTAAAAAAGCATACATTTTTTTGAGATCATTTATAGTTATAGGATATTGATCTCTAATAATATTTAAATAAAACACATCTATTTTATTATTCTCATTGCAGAAAGATGATGAAATATCTATAATGCCTGAAGGAACAAAT
>WAOB01000099.1 GCA_015521505.1 Nanobdellati archaeon
GTTAGAGATATATACGTATCAAATATAAAAAAAGAAGGATACGATGATTTGCTAAACATGTTATACGAAATTTCTTGTGTATGTGGTGACTATGCATAGGTTTGCTGAAAGAATTTCAAAATTTTTGGACATGGTACGATATTTAATTGTAATAATACTTATCTTTCTAGCAATGCTTCTTATGCTAATATTAACATCAAGAATTTATCCAGTAATAGAAATAAAATTAACAGAAAGTGATGTTAGATTATTGCTTGGAGATGTCTTACTCATAATGATTATTCTGGAACTAGCAGATACGTTAATAACGTTTATAACAAAGAGAGCATTCTATCTCAGAGGTGTTGTTGTTGCCGTTATGATTGCGGTTTGCAGACATATTCTTTTTATAGAATTCAACGAGACTCTCTTAATCAATGCTATCTCAGCTGCTGTATTGATTCTAGCTTTACTATTGGTATTAAGATTTTATCCACCAAGGGTTGAGCATGAAATTCTACGTAGCGAGAACATGCATGAGGTAAGAGTAATTTTAGAAGATAAACCTGGATCATTGGCAAAAGTATGTTCAATAATAGCAAAAAACGGTGGAAATATAATTTCTGGAACATTAACAAGTATCGGTGAAGGAAAGGGACAATGGCAAGCTTTAATCCATATTAATAGGAGGAGATTGGAAAAGCTAAGAAAGGAATTAATCGAATCAGATGTTGTTTATAATGTTGAAATTTATTAACAGGGTATTAATTAATTAAATATCTTATGAATAGAAAATTTAGATTATCTAAAACAACAATTATATTTGTAAATGAAAAGCCAAAAGTTAGAAATCCAAAACTTGTTCAAGGATTACTTGGTGTTGGACATGTTGGTTATCTAGCTGGCAAACAACTTATAAAGAGTCTAAATGCTAAGAAAATTGCTGAAATGTATAGTCCGGATTTTTTATACCCAGGTGCAATGCTTCCCGGAATTGTCTTCGGTAAAAATCATATTGCTGATTTATCTAAAAACGAAATTTATTATTCCGAAAAGTATGACATATTTATTCTTTCAGGTTTATATCAAGGAGTAGATCCTAAGAGTTATTTCGATATCGCAAATACTATATTAGACTTTTGTGATGAATTTAACATAAACGAAATATATACAATTGGAGGCTATGGTGTAAATTATGTACCTGATAAGCCAAAGGTTTTCGGTGTAGCTACTGATGAAAAAGCAAAGGAAGTATTAATCAGGGAAAACGTTGAACTATTAAAAGTACCTGAAGGTGTTCTGGGAGTAACTGGTTTAGCTGGAATTCTTGTTGCAATGGCTTCAAAAAACGGTAAATTTGCGATTTGTTTGTTAGGAGAGACATCAGGAACAGGCCCAGATCCAAAGGCAGCAAAAGCAGCGTTATTAACTTTAGCACGAATATTGAAGATCGAGGATATAGATACAAGTGATCTGGATAAACAAATTAAAGATTATGAAAGAGAGTTAAGAGAATCTGAGGAATATACGAGAAGAATAATAAGAGAATTCAAACCAAGTAGGGAAGGTGAATTTCTACCATATATAGGTTGAAAAATATGCAGGTAGAGGAATTATTAAGACTTGAGAGATTTCCAACGATATTTTGCGATGGATGTGGATTAGGAACGTTAATGTATTCATTACTAAAAGCATTGGATGAAAGCAATATAGATCTGGATAAAGTCGTATTAGTGTCTGGGATAGGATGTTCCTCTAGAATACCTGGTTATGTTAGACTTGACTCCTTACATACAACACATGGAAGAGCTGTTGCATTTGCTACTGGTATAAAGCTTGCAAATCCGGAGTTAAAAGTTATCGTTATAACTGGAGATGGTGACTTAGCAGCAATAGGTGGTAATCATTTTATACACGCATGTCGAAGAAACATTGATTTAGTTATAATATGTGCTAATAATTTTAACTATGGAATGACAGGAGGTCAAGTATCACCTACAACGTTTAAAGATTTAAGAACGACAACGACACCTTATGGAAATTATGAACCACCATTCGATTTATGTAAACTCGCAGTAGCAGCTGGAGCGAATTATGTTGCAAGATATACGATATTAACACCAGATTTAATAAAAGAATGCATTAAAAAGGCATTATTTAAAGAAGGTCTATCTTACATAGAAGTTATTACACAATGTGTCACTGGGCTTGGGAAGAGAAATAAGCTATCAAAACCTATAGACATGTTAAATTGGATAAAAGATCGTATAATATCGATTCATGAAGCTGTTGAATTAGAGAAGAAAGGAATTGATCTATCCGATAAAATAATTATAGGAGAATATGTTGATCGAGATAGACCAGGGTTGTTGAGATTAATGGGACTTACTAAAGATAAGAAAAAAGTAGAGATTACCGAACATAAAATGATTAAGAGAAAAGTAGAGATAAAAGAAGATAAGAAATTACTTGAAGTAATTGAAAAGCTTCATTCACCGATTATAAGAAGGATGATAGAAGAAGAAAAAGAAGTAATTGAAATTGAAAGAAGAATTTTTGAAAAAAAGAATAAATAATCTAATCTTTCAATTTTTTATTGATTGAAATATTTAGTGAGATTTCTGCAATATCCGTTAGATAGCTTATTATTCTTTTAAGACTATAGATAATCATTGTAACGTTAATCATTTCAGTTTTATTTTCACAACCAACATTCAATATTATTTCATCACATTTCATTTTTAGATTGTAACACGTCTTAAATATATCTTCATTTATCTGCTTTATTAGTAGAGAAGATATAGTTTTTTCATATATGGTTATTACATCTGAAATTATTTCTTTTATATCATTCGATACGCTATACCTCATTTCCTTTAAGTTTAATAAACTTTTCGAAATGTTTTCAATATGATCACTTATCCTTTCTAGGCTTTTGGCTACAATTCTATAACCAAGCAAATCCCTTAAATCTTCCACCTCATCCTTTCCTCCTTGATTTAATAGGGTTTTTATCTTTCTTACAAGTAAAAAGTATAATTTATCAACTGTATTCTCCTTACTTAATATATCTCTAACGGTTTCATTATTACTTTCGCTTAAGGATTCTTTTAATTCTTGCAACATTGATTTAATGATTGTGGCCATTTTTCTTAGGATTTCATTTATCTTCAACCTGTTATCATCCAAAACGATTTCAAATAGTATATAATTTTCATATTCCTCCAAAATTTCTACTCCTATTAATCTTTGAGGTATTTTTCTTAGGAAATCTTTAACATCGTTTTTTCTATCTAATTCGCTGAAATCTACTTTTATTTTATTTACTCCAGAGAGATAATAAGCAATTACTTCTCTCAAAATATTTTCCATGTCATAATCTTTAACACTTATTGAAACTTCTTTATCGTATCTTATACCTATCTCTTTTGGATAAATTATGAGTTTTGAGTTCTCTTCTTCAACAATAACTAAATCTCCTGGTTTTAACTGCATTCTTTTAATCCATCTTTTTGGTAGAGAGATAATATAGCTAGCCTTCCCACTTAAAAAAATCTTCCTATATTCCATATATAAATTATATGTACTTACATAAAATAAAAATTTATTTAAATTATTTAAGTAAAGTATTTAAGAAAAGAGTAAAATTAAATAAAATATGATGGCTAATAAAAGGTTTAAGCTTTCATTGCTACTAATACTTTCTATCCTTATACTACTACCAATGTGTGCAGAGAAAGAAAAAAAATACATAACAATCTCGGGTAGTGGTGCAACTTTTCCACAACCTCAACTTGAAAAATGGATAACAGAGTTCATGAAAGAATATCCTAACGTGAAAATTGAATACTACGGTGGTGGTAGTGGTAAAGGATTAAACGACTTTAAAAAGGGACTAGTTGACTTTGCGTTGAGTGACCCTCCTGTAAAAGAAAGTTTATGGAGAGAACTTGAAAAGAAAGGACAAGTTTTACAGTTTCCAATAATAGTAGGAGCGATTGCTATAGTTTATAATATCCCCGGTGTTGATGATTTAAAGTTGAGTAAAGACGTATTGGTTGATATATTTCTAGGAAAAATTGAATATTGGGATGATAAGAGAATAAAGGAATTAAATCCCGATAAAAATCTACCACATGAAAAAATCATTGTAGTTCATAGAAGTGATAGTAGTGGTACTACAGAAGTGTTTACAACATATCTAAGCTTAATAAGCGATGAATGGAAGAAAAAAGTTGGTTCTGGAAAAGTTGTTGATTGGCCGGTTGATAAATTGGGAAGAGGTTTAGGTGGTAGAGGAAATCAAGGCGTAGTTGCAATATTGAAGCAAACTCCTTATACTATTGGGTATGTTGAATTAGCTTATGCAATAAAAGAGAACTTACAAATCGCTTATATCGAGAATGCAGAAGGAAACTTTGTTAAACCAAATAAAGATACCATAAAGGAGGCGATGGAAAACGTTGCCGCATTTGTACCAGATATAACAAGAGGATATGAGGAAAAAGTAGAGATGTTCTTAAATGCTAAGGGTAAGAACTCTTATCCTATAGTTGCTTTCAGTCATATGATTGTCTGGAAAGATTATCCTGACGAAAAAGCAGAAGTTATAAAGAATTTCATAAGATGGATCATGACAAAAGGTCAAGAGGATAAATACATCGTAACAGGATACGTCTCTCTACCTACGAGAATAGCAGAACTTGGACTAAAAGCAGCAGAAATAATTGAATAGGGATGAAAGATAAATTTAAATTATATCTTCTTCCTTTTACATCTTTAGTTTTTGGAATTTTCATATTGATGCTTATAGTCTATTTTATAAACTCTTTAAAAATATTTGAAAAGGAAGGATTAGCGATATATTTTACAAATGTTTGGAATGCTGCTGAAGTTCCTGAAGAAGAATTCTACGGTGTATTGGCAGCAATATATGGAAGTATCTATACTTCTGTAATTGCAATTTTAATAGCTTTACCATTATCCATCTCTTATGCTATATTCATAGTGGATTATGCTCCTCGTAAAATTAGAGAATGGCTAATAATAGCTAGTGATATAATGGCTGGATTACCAACAATTCTTTATGGAATATGGGGTGCATTTATACTAGTTCCATTCTTAAAGAAATATATAATGGAACCTTTATACGAAAATTTCTCGTTTATTCCTCTATTCTCTTATCCACCAACAACAGGTTTCAGTTATCTATCCGCTGGTGTTTTACTTGGAATTATGGTTACACCTTTTGCAACAGCAATTATAAGAGAAGCATATAGAATGATACCTCATACATATAAGGAGGGCTTATATTCTCTAGGAGCTACAAGATATGAAGCTACTAAAGTACTGATAAAATATATAAAACCCGCAATAGTTGCTGGTACAATTCTTGCTTTTGGAAGAGCAATTGGTGAAACGGTTGCGGTATCTTTGGTTATAGGAAATACGTTTAATATTGATATCAGTTTATTTGCTCCTGGATATACGATTTCTTCACTCATAGCAAATCAATTCGGTAATGCGTTCATCTACGAATATATGGTCTCAGCATTATTTGCTGCTGGACTATCTCTTTTCTTTATAGGTTTAGTAATAAATATTTTAGCATTATACATATTGAAAAGGTGGAGATATGAAACGTTCTAAAATAAAAATGAATATTATAACGAATAAAAGAAAATTAAAGGAAAAAATTTTCCTGATAACTATTTTTATATTATCTTTTTTAACAATACTGCCTTTGTTTCATATATTGATAAGTGTGTTCGTGAAAGGTTTTCCTGTTTTAATTAAAGGAGGTATAGATTTCTTAACCGGAACTTTACCACCACCTGGTCAAGAGTTAGGTGGTATAGGACCAGCAATTGTTGGAACATTTTTACTCGTGTTTTTATCATCGATTCTTGGAATACCGATTGCAGTAATAGCTGGAATCTTTGCATATGAGTATCCCAATAGTTTTATAGGTAGGGGGACCAAATTGCTACTACAGATAATGATGGAATTTCCAACAATTTTAGTAGGATTGTTTGCAATGTATATTGTTGTAGTACCACTTGGTACTTATTCTGCAATAGCTGGAGCTTTTGCTCTTGCGATTATAATAATGCCATATGTTGCAATAGCTACAGAAGAAGCTTTAAGAGAGGTTCCAAAAGACTATAAAGAGGCAGCTTATAGTTTAGGATTAACAAAGTCTCAAGTAATCTTCAGAGTTTTGATTAAGATTGCAAGAAGAGGCATATTAACTGGGATTCTAATAGGAATGGCAAAAGCAGCGGGTGAAACAGCACCACTTCTCTTTACGATTGGTGGTTCTACACGGGTATTTTTTGAAGGAATAGATAAACCAATAGGTGCTATACCACTATTAATATATAATTTGGTTCAACAACCTTATGAGAATTATCATCAAATAGCTTGGGGTGCTGCACTTCTCCTACTTTTAATATATTTGTTAATATTTATACCTATAAGATTAAAATTGAGAGAAATAAAAATTTAAATTAAGATATGCTTATATATCTAGATAGAGATAAAACTCATATGGTGTTGGTCTTTTGTTATTTTCTAAGTACTCGTCCATCTTAAGTTCGATCCACGTTTCTATTAATTCTTTAGGAAATATTGGTTTAAGATATTCATTATCTGATAATAATTCCTCTATTGCTTCCTTTAACGTTCCAGGTAGCTCTTTTATACCAAGTTGCCTTCTCTTTTCTGGTGTCATTAAATAGATATTTTCATCGATTGGATCACCTGGATCAATTTTTCTCTTTATACCGTCTAATCCAGCTGCTAATATTGCAGCAAACGCGTAATATGGATTACAACTGGGATCTACTGGTCTATATTCTATTCTTTTTGTTCTCTCCGCCTTTTCCGATTTCTTAAAGTAAACAGGAACTCTAATGAATGCCGATCTGTTTCTTTTAGACCAAGCTATATATACAGGCGCCTCATATCCAGGAACAAGTCTTTTGTACGAATTTGTTGTAGGAGATACTATTGCTGATAAGCTGCGAGCATGCTCCATTAATCCACCTATGAAATATCTACCTATTTGACTTAGTTCTGCATATTCATCACTTGCATCATAAAATGTATTCTTACCATCTTTCCATAGTGATACATGAGTATGCATACCGGATGCATTATCCCCATATATTGGTTTAGGCATAAAGGTTGCGATCATATTATGTTTGGAAGCAACATTCTTTAGAACAAATTTAAGTGTTACAACGTTATCTGCAGTTCTCTTTAAGGAATCAAATCTTATATCTATTTCTCCTTGTCCTGCTGTAGCGACTTCATGATGATGAGCTTCTACTCTTATGTTAAAGTATTTTTCGAGAATTTCACAGGCTTCACTTCTTATATCTTGCAACGTATCCACCGGTGGTGCTGGAAAATATCCTTCTTTAAATCTAATCGGATAAACATTTGAACCGGAGTTCCATATTGCTTCTTTGGATTCGACAATATATCCAGTACCACCCCAGGAATCTCTAGCAGAGATGGGATTTGGTACTATTTTAACGGAATCAAATATAAAGAATTCGACCTCTGGTCCCCAATATGAAACATCGAAACCTTGTTTCTTCAAATATTCCTCAGCTCTCTCAGCAATATATCTTGGATCTTTAGAGAATCTTCCTCCACCAAATGCTTCATAGATATTTGCTAAAAATCTAATCGTCTTATATTTATAAAAAGGCACTAATGCAAACGTATCCGGATCAGGTACAAGTACCATGTCGGATTCGTATATAGCTTTAAATCCTTTGATAGAAGATCCATCCAGCTTTCCAAGACCTTCCTCAAAGGCTTTTTCATCGAGTTCTTTTACAGATACTGTTACATGTTGTAGATATCCAGGCACGTCGACGAATTGTATATCCACGTATTTCACATTTTCTTTCTTAATAAAGTCTAGAATCTCATCGACCTTAGTCATAAAATTTAAGAAAAGATAAAATATTTAAATGTTGTTATTAAAAATTCTGAATTTTTATTAATTTTTATTTTTTATGAAAAGTTTACATAGAATTACAATTGCTATAGATGAAGAACTTCTCAAGAGACTAAAAGAAATAAAAGAAAAAGAAAAAATCTCTATAAATAAACTTATAAAAAATGCCATAGATTTCTATCTTAAATATAAGGACTACGGTTATATTGACAAAATTAACATATATTTTGATATGTTATTAAAAGGAGAGCATATTATTCTTGATATTGATCATTGGTTAGTAATGTTAAAACTTTTGAAGAAACACAATGCCATGAAAGAATTTATGGATGAACATAGAAAGATAGCAATTGCTCATGGTGAACAATTGAAAGAAAAACTGAAAGACGCTGAAGATTTCTTCAAAAGACTCGAAGCATGTAATTTCTTCAAATATATAAAAGATAGGGAGAATGTTTATACATTAGTCTTAAACCATGAAGAATACAAAGAATTTATAAAAATCTTAGTTGAAGAAGTTTTAAAGCATATGGGTTATAGTATTAGAATAAAAGAAGATATTTTGAAATTAAGAATCTACTTGAGAAATAGAAGATGAGTCTCGTAGCTTTCTAGCTATATCTATATCTGCACCACCTTCTATCGTTTCACGCTTCCTTATTTTGACTACTGCAGGTAGTTTTATTATTGGCCCTGTTATAATTGCCTCTCCTACATTTAAGGATGGTAAATCTCTCGATAAATTCTCAGCTAACGTTTCCGATGCTTCTCTTACTGCTTTTTGATCCTGAGGATTTGTTATTCTTAATATTATTTGACTGTTACATTGACTTAAAACATCCTGATCTATTTTTGAAGGTCTTTGTGTAATTATGATTAAACATATACCAAATTTTCTACCCTCAGAAGCAATCTTTTTTATAATTTCCTTTGCTCTCGTAACTCTATTCGATGGTGCAAATCTATGGGCTTCTTCTATGAATATGAAAATTGGATAAGGTTCAGGTTGTCTTGAATTGTAATTATATATGTCGCTTAATATCTTCCATACAATAACGTTTGAAACATCATCATCCAAACCAGATAAGTCGATAACGGATATATGTTTAGGTTTTAAAATTTCATGAACGATATCTGTTGGTAATGATTCATTTTCAACGAATATTTTTGCATCTAATAATTTTGTTATATATGTTAGGATATTACTATTTGGAAATTGTTGATACGATCCTTGATATTTTCTTCCGTACAATTCTTTAAAAGCAATTATAAAATCCTCCGGATATATTATGATAGAATTTTGGAAGTGTTCTTTTACTCTGTTATATATCAAGTCAAACGTTGCTACAAACGTTTTTGGAATTGGATTATTTTTGTTTAACATTGTTTTGAAATTGTTGATTTCTCCAGCTAAAATATTGTCTTTTTGAAGTTTCTTCAACGCCTCTTTGTTTTTCAGAATTTTTTTGGAAAGTATATACATGTATATCGTTCTCAAATCGTCTATTATTTTAGACCAATCTTGTTTTATACCAAGTAATTCACACAAAGCTTTTAGATCCATATCAAACACATTTATTAGTAAATTTTTTGCGTCAATTTTATATCTAGCAATACTCTTAGGATTTCTAAACACAGTAAAATTTTTTATAACAATATCTCCTGATCTATTTCTATTTAGAAAAACGTAATCAGCATGAGAGTCGATGATTAGAATACTAGCGCCTTTTTTATATAGTTCTTCAATTAAAACTCCAGCGGTATAACTTTTTCCTGCCCCTGTTTGAGCGATTATTGCCAAATGTCTTAGGAAAGAGTTTATATCAAGAAAAACTCTAACATTTTCTCGATTTATAAGATGTCCTATGTATAAATTTCTCGATTCTCCTATATCAAATACGTTCTCAAGTAATTCATCATCCACTTTATACACTTTTTCTCCAGGTTTTATTACTTCTCTAGGAAATTCGAATAGTTTTTTTCTAGGATTAAAATATCCGATAACTTCCGCCTTAGCGAATAATCTTGGCATCTCTATTTCCGTCAGATATTCAATGTGTTCAACTCTTGCATCAATATATCCCTCACGATCTTTTAATATAGGATTTATGGATGAGATTTCAAGAACTCTAGCAAAAATAATTCCCTCTCTCCTTTTGATACCAATTATATCATGCTTAAGTACGATTTTATCTTCCATTATCCTAAAAATAAAATAATTCGTATACGACTCTCCAACGACAATTCCAATCTCTTCCAAATTTAAAACCTCCTCATACCATGTGAATGAAGATTCATATTCAATATATTTTCTATAAGTTTAACCAATTTTTCTTTATCCTTAAAAGATAGTCTGGAAAGTTGATCTACACGATTAAGTAATATATTGTATGCAACACCACCTGATGATAAGGAGAATATTATTTTTAACACCCTATATATTTCATCATCTACCTCAACAAATCTTCTACGAGTCTCTAAAAACTTTTCTTTAGGATAGAGCATATCGATTCTTAAGATGTTGGATAACGGATGTATCCTAACATAAAAAGTAACGATTGAAGGCACATCGTTAAAGTATGATTCCAGTAGCTTTTCGTATTCTTTATCAATGACATCTAAATCCAAAATGTTTTTAAAGAATTCCTCTCTATTCTTATTATACATTTTATAATAACCTTTAAAACTTCTCGATGCAGATAAGACAAAAGGTCTCGTATAACCAGTACTTTGACTTATGGTTTGAAGCATCATTACATCATTTCCTAAGTTAAAATATTCTTCTAAAAATTTAACAGCTTCTCCTCTTTTTAAAATTTTTTGTAATTCTTTGATAACTTTTGTAAAATCTTCAAATCTTTCCATTATGTTTATAATTCTTCCATAATCTTCTTCATAAATTTTAATTTCATCGAGAAATCTTTTCTCACAAAAATATTGGAGAAGGAAGGAACTTCTACTAAACTTACTGATACCAATTATTTTAACATCTCTTTTTAAGCATTGTTTTATCAATTTCAAAAGTATATTATAGTATTCTAAAATAAATTTTTTATAACCCTTTACGTTATATTTTTTGAATACATGCAATAATCTTCCATAAATACTACCATCTAAGAG
>WAOB01000100.1 GCA_015521505.1 Nanobdellati archaeon
AATTATTACAGTGTAATAATTTATTCAAGTATAACAACTAAAACTTTTTAATCGTTTTATAGATACTACCTACACACCAGCGAATTTTGAAAATCACGATAAAGTCTGTATTCAATCAATGATATGAATGAAAGTACATTAAAAAACTCCGTTAAATTTATATAGTTTTGTAAAAATATCTAAAGAAATATGATAAAACTTAATCAAAATATGAACAGGATTATAATTTTGTTTTTAATTTTGGCGATCTTATATTTTTCATTACATTATTTTTACCCCCAAAAACCTAAAACAATAAAACTTTATTGGTTTATTCCTGATGGAATGCGTGCTGATCCAGAATTATTTAATATTTATAAATGGGCAGAAGAAGGAAAATTACCAAATATAAAAAAATTAATGGAAAACGGCGCTTATGGATTTTCAATACCAGATTTTCCTTCACACACACCAACCAATTTTGCATCTCTTTTAACTGGTTCACATCCTTCTGTTCACGGAATAGCAGATGGACCTATGCATGTAGAGGGCTATCCGCTTGAAAAGCCGTCTGTAAAAGGGTTCTCTTCCACTGCTAAAAAAGTTCCTCCTGCATGGGTAATTTTCGAGAACATAGGTAAAAAAGTTGTATTACTTTCTGTACCTGGTTCAACTCCACCTGAACTGAAAAAAGGAATAACAATAAGAGGAAGATGGGGAGGATGGGGAGCAGATGTTCACGCTCTTATATTCGAACCCGAAAATAGGTTAAATATTCGAAAACAACTAGGTCGTGCTATTAGATTGTTCTTTCTTGGCCCTGAACTAACAAGATATGTAAAAGTTTATCCGGCTGAAAACTGGAGTAATGTTCCAGAAACTTTTTCTCCTGCTATTGAAGCAGAATTAGAGGGATACGGTTCAAAAATATACATATACATTTCTGATAGTACAGACGACAATAAAGTTAATTATGATAGAGTAACATTTGCACTTAATAAATCAAGTCCATTGGTAACACTTAAGCAGGGAGAATGGAGTGAATGGCTTCCAATCAAACTAAAATGGAAAGAAGTGTCATACGATTCTTACTTCAAAGTAAAGGTAATAAAATTATGGGAAAATGGAGATTTCAGAATAAGAGTATTTTACAATAATCTAAATGAATATATAGCTCAGCCATCCTATGTTGCAAAAGAAATAATAGAAAACGTAGGTCCGATGACAGACTTTGCAGATAACTGGCCGCCGCAGTTAATATATGAACCAGAAGATAAACAAACATTCTTAGAAGAAGCGAATATGACATTTAATTGGCATAGAAAAGCAGCAGATTTTATAATTAAAACATATTCTCCTGATGTATTTATACAAGATATCTACACGCCTAACCAAATGCTCGAAAGTAGGTGGTGGCACGGATATATAGATAAAAATAGTAGAGTATATTCTCCTGAAAAAGAAAGTGAAGCATGGAACGATTTATTATGGATGTACAAAAAATTGGATGCCATAATAGGAGAGATGCTTAAAAATGCTGACGAAAATACAATAATTGTATTAAGTTCTGATCATGGTGTTTGTCCTCTTCATAGAATAGTCAAACTAAATAATCTCTTCGCAAAAAAAGGTTGGCTTAAATTCAAAATAGACGAAAACACAGGAGAGCCTATAATAGATTGGAATAACACAAAAGTAATCTATTTGAAGATGGCTCATATTTATGTAAATCCCAACGGCTTAGGCGGAAAATGGAAACGTGCCTCTGGGCCAGAGTATGAAAAATTGAGAGAGGAGGTGATAAATACATTATATTCTATTGAAGATGAAAATGGGATTAAGCCCGTATTGAAAGCCGTAAAATGGGAAGATGCACCAAAAGTATTTAATCTCCCGACAGATAGAATAGGAGATATAGTAATAGAAGCGAATCCTGGCTATTTCTGGTCAGAAGAAGTAGATGAAAATCTTACAATTTTCGCAAATCCATTAACAACAGGATATAAACAAACTATAAATGCTACTGAAAATAAATGTATGTGGACACCGTTCATAATTGCAGGGCCTGGTGTTAAGAAAAATTACAGAATCGAAAAACCAATTTCTCATATAGATCAACTACCTACAATCTTGTATCTTATGGGAATAGATATACCAAATTATATGCAGGGAAAAGTTTTAAATGAAATCGTCGAGAAGTAATAATTATGAAAAAACAAATTTTAATTACAATAGTATTTTTATTTTTCATAATCCCTACTGTAGTTTCTCAATATGATTGGTATGGAGAACCAGGATATGGAGAGCAACCACCTCAACTACCTCCGCCTGGATGTGGAAACGGTATTTGCGAAAGTGGAGAAGACTGTTCTTCATGTCCAGATGATTGCGGAAGTTGTTGCGGAGACGGAACTTGTGATGTAGATTCAGGAGAAGACTGTTCTTCATGCCCCGAGGATTGCGGTTGGTCTGGAGGATGCCTATGTTTTAATGATGAAGATTGTGGAATATGCGAATATTGTGATTGGTGGCAATGTAAACCACTTCCTGCACAATCGCCTTGGACAGGTAATTGCAGATATGACTCTTATACATATTGCGACGACAATGAGGTATGGACAGCGGAAATGAGTTGTTATGAAACAAGTGCTGGTGCACACGGATGTAGAGTTGATTATTACCTTACAGAAAGATGTATACCACCGGAATACTGCTACGAGACAGGAAGCGGAACTTACAGATCAGCAACGTGTACATTACCTGAATGCTCTTCTGATTCTGATTGCGATGATAATAATCCATGTACAACCGATATTTGCGTAAACCCAGGGACACCTTCAGCATTTTGTACTAATGTAAAAAAACAGGATAATGAACCTTGTCCGGCAGGTGGAATTTGCTGTGGAGGTGTATGTGTAGATGTAGATGATGAAAACGAGTGTACATTGGACTATTGCGAAAATGGGAGAATAGTTAATGAACCATTAAGCGGTACATCTTGCGGATACAACGGTGTTTGCTGTAGCGGTGTGTGCTTAGAGGCTGAATGCGGCGGTGGAACTTGCGCGCCAAATGAATTACAGCGGTGGTATTGTTCTCTTGAGGGAAGCGCATTTTATGGATGTGCCTGCTCTAAAAGTTGCGGCTCCGAGTGTGAAAGAGACAGCGATTGTACAGCAAGACCCTATGGAGATTGTACAGTTGTCTTAGGTTGTGAAGATTGTGAATGTCAATATACAAAGGACTGTAGTTTAACATCTCCTTGTATAACAAGTCCGGATTGGTGTAAATATTGCTATCCTTGCGAAGGTGATACCTGCGACTATTCGCCTGCGTGCAGCGATACTGTTGATTGGAGATGTGCAGACATAGATACGAGAAGTAAATATACAAGAACAACAGCATGTGATGGGGGGTGTACAGGCTGGGTTTATGAAACATCTGAAAATTGCCCTTCAGGTAAAATATGTAGTGATCCCGACGGTGCAGGCGGAAATGATGCAAAATGTGTAGAGCCGATAATAGTAAATTTCACAACTAAAACCGTTGAAGGAGTGATAGGCGAAAAGGTGTTTCTTGAATTTATTGTGAAAAATAACTATGATACTTCGCATCAAATAACTATAAATCCACCAGAATTCTACGATAACACAACAGGAGAAATGATAAGAAAGGCAGAATGGGACAATTCAGCAGAAGGTTGTATGATAGGCAATTCTGATGTAATGGGAAAAACTCAAATGTTCATGAGTAAGGAGGAAAAAACTTGCACACTAATCGTAAAAGTTCCTCAAGTTGATGTAGGAACAGTAATAGTTGTAAATATGTCCGCCACAGGTTCAAGTGCTTTTGATACAGCAACAATAATAGTCAAACCACCCTATTATTTCTTAACAATAGATGCGGTTGCGTTAGACTCGCTTGGAAATCCTCTTCCAAATGTTCCTATATATGCTTATCTCTGTGAAAAAAATGTAAAAACCTGCGACCAAGACGCGCCCTGGTTGTATAGAAATTACACAATA
>WAOB01000101.1 GCA_015521505.1 Nanobdellati archaeon
AGCTACTCCTATTGGTCTAAGTTTAGCGACTTTAATAGAAATACCAGCGTTATGACAAACTTCTACCACATCACTAACGTTTTTATAAGCGCCTGGCGCTTCTTCTGCTGCAACTGGTTTACTTGCTACTCTTACATATATTCCTTTTCCTGCAAGCTCTTGTATTACTCTTTCTCCCCTATATATTCGTTTTGCTCTTTCTCTACTTAAAACTCGACCAGCACCATGACACGTTGATCCAAATGTTTCTTTCATAGCTCTTTCAGTACCAACTAATACATAGCTTGCACGCCCCATATCTCCTGGAATTAATACCGGTTGTCCTATATTCTTATACTTTGAAGGTATCTCTGCATGATTCTTTGGAAATGCTCTGGTGGCTCCTTTTCTATGTACGTATACTTTTATCTTCTTTCCATCAATCTCATGCTCCTCCAGTTTTGCCATGTTATGTGCAACATCATAAATCGGTGCGATACCTAAAGATTCTGCATCTTTACCAAATACCTGTTCAAAACTTTCTCTAACCCAATGTGTTATCGCTTGCCTGTTTGCAAACGCATAATTTGCTGCTGAACACATTGCTTTAAAGTAATTTTGACCTTCAGGTGAATTAACCGGCGCGCATGCAAGCTCTCTATCTGGTAGCTTTATACCGTATTTTCTTATAGCTCTTTCTAATATTTGTAGATAATCAGTACAAACTTGATGTCCTAAACCACGGCTACCTGTATGAACCATTATAGTAATTTGACCAACCTCATATATCCCCATAACTCTAGCAATTTCAGGTTCGTAAATTTCCTCAACATATTGAACTTCAAGAAAATGATTTCCAGAACCAAGTGTTCCAATCTGTTGGACACCTCTTCTTTTCGCAAAGTTTGAAACTGTTGTTGGATCTGCATATTTCATTTGTCCTCTTTCTTCTATAAATTCTAAATCCTTTTCATAACCGTAACCATTCTCGATGCACCATTTTGCACCTAATTTTAAAACGTTATCGAGTTCGGATATTGATACCTTAATTTTTCCAGTTCTACCAACACCAGAAGGAACATTTCTAAATATCGTATCTACTAATTCTTTTATCCTGGGCTTAACGTCTTTCAATGTTAAATCCGTCTTTAATAATCTTACTCCACAATTGATATCATAACCAACTCCTCCGGGAGATATTACTCCATCTTCAGCATTGGTTGCAGCAACTCCTCCAATTGGAAAACCATAACCGTAATGAATATCAGGCATTGCAATTGAGTATTTAACTATTCCAGGTAAACATGCTACGTTTATCGCTTGTTCTATAGCTCCTTCTTCAATTTCGTTAAGCATTTTGCTCGATGCATATATTCTGGCTGGTACTCTCATGCATTGTTTTTGTCCGGATTCAATTTCCCAAAGATAGTTATGAATTTTTTTGAACTTAAATCTCATATGATTTAAATTAAAAATAATAATATTTAATCCAAAATTTTAATTGTTCACTTCCTTTATTTTTCCGTTGCTTGCAAGATCCCTTGCGAAATCAAGAGGATACGCAAGGAGAAATGAGCGAGAGAAGGATAGAAATGTTTGCTAACGTTAATGTTAGAGTTTTGCAGTTTAGCCCTCATGGAGCTTAGTTCGGTTCCAACAACTTGACCGCTAAGCAGATATATATCGTGTAAGTAGCACCGCCATCCCTCTATACGGGATGGATAGGAGTAGAGGTGGCGTGAACCTGCCTGTGGGGTAAAGCACCCGATAAGGGTGTAAACCTTCACAAAATCCTGTCCGTAATGGCAGGGGTAGTTCACTAATCCTCCGTAATTATTTTTTCGAGACATCTTGAACATATATAGCCTTCAACTCCTCTATAAAAAAATCTATAAAGTTTTGTTTCGGATTCTTTTCTCTTACAATATTTACAGGATTTGCTTAACTCTTCCATATTTAAGGTATAATAATAGTTCCTACATCTCTTCCTCTAATCGCATCATCCAAAATTTTAAAATTTCTACCGTTTATTATTTGAAATGTTATTTTAAATTTTTTAATATACTTTCCTAAATAATCATCTACAGGTTTAAACTTTAGTTTGATTAAGTCATCCGATGTTATCTTCTTAATAATCTTTCCTCTTATGTATATTCCGTCGACATCCGTGATTTTTAAAACTCTTCTTATCCCTAACTTATAAGCAAGATAGCAAGAGATGCTGTCGCTCGTAATTTTCCATGATTTCTCCAAAAATATATCATCCTTTAAAATATTGTATGGCATAATTATCCCAGGAAGTCTTATTTTGTTTAAATCAAATATTTGATAAAAAGATAGAAATTTGTTTAAATAGTAGCCATACTGTTCCATTGAAAGAATGGCTAGTATATGAGCAACATCTTCCTCAAGTTTATATTCATCATAAACATCTCTTATAAAATCTGCAAATATACTTCCACCAGGTATTATAACAATATTTTTGTATTTTTTTAAATACTTACATATCTTGTAAGCATATTTAATTAAACTACCACCAAATTTTATTAAAATTATTTTGTCTGAGTATGTCTGCATAACTGAATTTTTTCATTTTAAGTCATCTATAATTATTTTAGCTATTTTTTTACCAGATATTATCATCCCTCCAAAAATAGGACCCATTCTTGGGGTTCCATAAAGAGTTGCAACAGCCATTCCAGTTACATATAGTCCGGGTACAACCTTACCGGTATTTTCTATTACAGATTTCTCAGCTAGGGATGCGTAGGCGGATTTTTCTCCCAATGGTTGAATTTCAAGTTCTGGTATTTTTCTCGAAGCTATTGAAAGTACCTCAGCATCATGTCCTGTCGCATCAACAACGGCTTTTGAATATATGAACAATGGATCAACATGTAGTCCTGACATTATTACAGGCGTCCACTGTATTGCAACACCAACAATTCTTAGCGGATCTGTTCTATAAATTACATCATCAACTGTAACACCATGAATAATTTTAGCTCCAGAATCTATTGCTCGCGCTGCGAGTTTTGCCATGAGTTCAAATGAATCAACGACAAACAAATCCTCATCCGTCTTATAATATTTTACGTTGAAATCCTTAAGGATTTCTATGGCTTCCTTTTCTACTACAATCTTATGAAATAACATTCCTCCTCCTCCTAATCCACCACCGAAACTTAATCTTCTTTCAAAGACAACAGTTTTCAATCCAGCATCTGCTAAGTATTTCGCAGCTGTTAATCCAGCAGGTCCGGCACCAACGATTACTACATCAACATTTGTAAACGAAACCCAATCTTTCATTGAATGTTCTATTATAAGTCTTGTTATCCTCTGCTCTAAAAAATCTTCTCCATTCAAGAATATCCCCCCAATAT
>WAOB01000102.1 GCA_015521505.1 Nanobdellati archaeon
GGAGGGTAGGTTGTTTGTTTGTTATAGGAATAATGATGGATCTTATACTGTGAGACTTAATTACAATAGCAGAATTGAGGTTGATGGTGTAATGTATAAGGATGGCAGCATTATTGTTGTGGAAATTAGTAAAAGCAGAGCAAAGTTAAATCATTTGATTATAGATTTTATAAATAATCTTTTGGAAGAATATAACAAAGTAAGTTATTTTATTGTCATGCCAGAAGAAAAAGTATTAGATAAAAATAAGAATACTTATAATAAGAGAATATTTAATTTTATTAACCACATGGAAAAATATGTTAGGGATTTTGATAGATTGAATATTGGCATTATAGCATCAACAAAATTAAATAATGAGCGTAAAATATAAAAATCAGATTCGGTTTAATTTAATCTTTAAATAATTTACCCTCGATATATTAATTTATGCGATGTCCCTTTTGTGGTAATGAGGAAACAAAAGTAATAGATTCCCGTATAACCGAAGAGGGTAAAGTGGTTAGGAGAAGGAGGGAATGTCCAAACTGTGGGAACAGATTTACAACTTATGAAAGAGTAGAACTTAATGTTGTTGTAGTCAAAAGGGATGGGAGAAGGGAGAAGTTTAATAGAGATAAGATAGTTAATGGCATGGTTAAGGCATGCGAGAAAAGACCTGTAAGTATGGAAGCAATAGAAGAGGCAGCAACTCGCATAGAGGAAACTATAAGGAATGAAGGCAGGAAAGAGGTAAGCTCAGATTACATAGGTAAGTTGGTAATGAACGAGCTTAAAAAGTTGGATGCTGTTGCTTATGTTAGATTTGCATCTGTTTATAAACAATTTGCAGATATTAGTGAGTTTGAGAAGATACTAGAAGAGTTGAAGAAGAAAGGGAATAGTGAATGAAGGAATTCGAAAGTTAGAGCCTGAAATACAAGATAAGAATATATTATCGGTATTGTATGTCTATCATATTATTAATATTTTCCTGTTGCCTACACCTTGCAGGTAATATAGATATGGTGTTATGATTAGTGTGATATTATATTTTTTGACTATCTTTTTACCTCTTCTCTTTCCTCCTACTCCTCTTCCAACTGCTGTAAAAACGACTCTAACATACTAACAACATTCCATATTTCTGTTCTTGAGAACTGTTGGAGGTTTTGATCATTACTTGCCTCATCTAAGATACTTATTGCGGATGTTATTCTGGTTTTTAAGCTTTGCTCCTCGTTTGATTTTATTTCCTTAATAGCATCGTTTATCATGCTTCTAACATTTCTAGGTATTCTCCTATCCTCAGCAAGTTGTTCTAAGAATTCAAGTATTTCTTCTAAATTTCCCATAGTAATCACCTCTTTGATTTGATTAGTTAAGAAGATGTTTATAAATTATAAAATGAGTAATATTTAAAAAATTATTTGAGCATAAAAGTTATGGTGATAGGATGAAAGCACTATACTGGCACATATATTTTTTAGAGGTTATTCATACACAAAAAGCACTAAAAAGTGCTGATGATTTAATGCCTTCTGAGAAGGAAAGGAAGTTTGAAGAAGGGGTTATGTGCTTAATTGCTTTAGAGGAAGGAGATGAGAAAAAAGAAGATTTATTTGAGAAGTTTTATGAGGATTTAAGTGATTACTTAAACAAGGTTAAAGCAAGCAAAGTTTTTCTCTATCCGTATGCACATTTAAGCACCAATTTGCTTAAACCAAGCATAAGCAAGGAGATGTTCTATTCCTTAGTTAAGTTCTTAAAAAATAAGTTAGGAGAGAGCAATGTAGGGTTTGCAGAGTTTGGATGGTATAAGGAATTTAAAGTTCATGTTAGAGGTCATCCTTTGGCAGAGCTTAGTAGAACATTTTGAAAGGTATTAACATGGATCTAACATCTATTGAGGTTTATCACTGGGTTAAAGAAAACAAGAGTTTTTTTGAGCATGCTAAATTTGAGAAGGCATGGCAAGTAGGAGATTATATAATTATAAGATTCTATATTAAAGGCCAGGGAAATAAAGATCTGGTTATGGGTAATGGTGCTATTTTCTTTACTTCTTATGATATTGCAAAACCACCTCAACCTACGAACTTTGCCATGGTTTTGAGAAAACATCTTAAAGGAAAGTGGGTTAAAGGTTTTAAGCAGTATAACCTTGATAGGATAATTGTGTGGGAGTTTGAAAACTGCTATTTGATTGTTGAGCTTATGAGATTAACGAATGTTATTTTGGTTGATAAGAACATGAGGATTTTGGGTTTACTCAAACCAGTAAAATCCAAAACAAGAGATTTAAGTTTAAGAAAGGAATATGTTTTTCCAGAATCTAAGAAAAGCATTCTTGAGGAGAGTTTTGAGGAGTTTAAGAAAAACATAAGAGATGATTTTTTCTCAATACCTAATATTTATGGTATACATAAGAAGTATGTATCCTATGCTATTGATAAATGCGGAAATAATTATGAGTGCATGTTTAATATGTTAAGAAGATTTTATGAGGAGACAAGCTTTTGTATGTGCGAGGAAGAGGTTTTAGGTTATTGCATAAGAGATGAGTGCGAGAGAGTAGAAACCATTAATGAAGCAATAGAGAAAGTTGCTATAAAGGAAGTTGAAAGAGAAACATTTGAGATGTCTTTGACAGAGAAAAGCAAACCTTCCAAGGAAGAGAAGAAGATTGATTATATGGTTAAGGGCTTAGAGGAGATGAAAAAGAAGTTGGAGGTTACGGAAAAGCAAGCAGGGTGGTTAAACGAGAATATAGATAAAGTTGAAGATGCTTTAGAGAGTGTTAAAAGAAACAACGAGCACGAGTTGGTTGAGAAAGTGGATTACAATAAAGGAGTGTTTTTTATCTCAACCCCTTATGGAAGGGCAAAACTTAATATAAGCAAGAATGTTTATGTTTCAATGCAAGCATTGTATGATGAGATAAAAGAGTTAAAGAAGAAAATATCTAATCTTGAAAAAAGGATTACAGAAGAGAAAGAAAAAGCCAATAAAGAAAGCAAGATTAAAGAATCTGCTGCTTTCCAGCTTGTTAAAAAGAAAAAAGAGAGAAAGTGGTATGAGAGGTTTAAGTGGTTCTTTACTTCAAAAGGAAATTTATTTGTTTTAGGTAAAGATGCAACAACTAATGAAATACTTATTAAAAAGTATATGCAAGATAACGATTTGGTTTTCCATATGCTTTTACCAGGATCGGGTTTTGGTTTGCTTAAAAATGTTAGAGGTAATGAAGATGAAGAAGAGATTTTTGAGTGTGCCCAATTCACTGCTTGCCATTCCTCTTTATGGAAGCAGAAGGTTTTTCATGGTGAGGTTTTTTGGGTTTATCCAGAACAGGTTAGCAAAAAACCACCTTCAGGAGAGTTTATTGCTAAAGGATCATTTATGATTTATGGAAAAAAGAACATATTAAAGGTGCCTTTGGAGTTGAGCTTTGGATATGATAAGGATAAAAAAGAGGTTATTTATGGCTCTTTATCCATGGTTTTGAAAATTACAAGAGATTATGCAATAGTTATTCCAGGAGATAAAAAAGCAAAGGATTTAATCCCTAAAATAAAATCCAGGATTTGCAGAAACCTATCTAAAGATGACTGCTTGATTGTTGAGAGGTGGGATGATGAATTCTTTAGGGAAAGAATACCATTTGGAATGGGGGATGTTAGAGGAAAGGCTTAAATCCTTAGGGTTTCAACAACTCTCTAATAATCATGATGCGGATAGAGGCACTTATGTTTTGGTTTGTTATCTTAATAAGTCATTCAAAATCAAAAAGTGGTTGCTACCAAAAGGAATTTATTTGTATGTTGGTAGAGCAATGAAGAACTTTAATGCTAGGATTGAGAGGCATTTTAGAAAGGAAAAAACTAAGAGATGGCACATAGATTATTTGCTTGAAAAGGCAAGAATCATCAGAGTTTTTTATTCTCTAGGAGATAGAGAAAGTGAAACTGCCAAATATTTTGAAAGATATTATGCTCCTATAAGGGGTTTTGGTAATAGTGATGATAAACATACTTCCTCTCATCTATTTTACATACATCCTCTAAATCATATAGTAGATGTTTTTTACAAAAAAGCTAAAGAGCTTAAAGCACCTGTTTTCCAAGCTTTGGAAAGAACTTCTGATCCTTATGAAAGATTTATTTTTGTTTTTCTCTCTTCTAGAACAAAGGATGAGAAAACTTTGGAAGTTACGAAGAGATTTATTTCTAAGTTTCCTAATTGGGAGAGTATAAGAAATGCGAGCATAGAGAAGATAGCAAAAGCTCTTTATGGTGTTGCTTTTCACAACCAAAAAGCAAAAAACATAAAAATAATTGCTGAAAAGCTTAAAAATAATGAAATACCCAAAACTTATGAAGAGATGGTTTCATTACCAGGCATAGGGGAAAAAATAGCAAAAGTTATATTAGCAGATGTTTTCAGGGAAAATGTTATAGGTGTTGATACTCATGTCCATAGAATATCTAACAGATTAGGATTGATTAATACAGAAACTCCTGAAAAAACAAGCAAAGAGTTGGAGGTTAAAGTTCCTAATAAGATTAAGCAAAAACTTAACATCTCTTTTGTTGGGTATGGACAAGTTATATGCAAACCAATAAATCCTTTATGTGATGAATGTAGTATTAGAGAATATTGTTTTTATGGTATTAGAAAGTGATTTAATGGCTAAGAAGCTTTACTTTGCTTATGGACCTAATATGGATTTGAAGCAGATGGAGGGAAGATGCAAGGATAGTAAGTTCATAAAGGTAGTTTTTCTTAAAGGATATAGGTTTGTTTATGACGGCTATTCAAAAATGAGAAATGCAGCAGTAGGGAACATTGTTAAAGATGATCATAGTATAGTGTATGGTGCTTTGTTTGAAATACAGAGAGGATGAAAAAGCATTGGATATATATGAGGGATATTCTTATGCATATTGAAGGCAACACTTATAAAGCAATGGTTTATTACAGATCACCAAAACCCTTAGGTAAGCCTTCTAAAGAGTATAGAGA
>WAOB01000103.1 GCA_015521505.1 Nanobdellati archaeon
CCTAAGCACCTAATGAAACTAAATAAAAGAGGTTTTAAACCGCCGTTAAAAGAATTCTTTAAAGATAAAGACAAAGAATTGAAGGAAATGCTAAAAGAATTGAAGGAAATAAACTTAATATCTGAAGGAATATACAAATTCTATATCACAAAAGTATTTCCACAAAACCACGAGATCTCATTAATAAATAGAATGAGACTGTATATCTTATATAAGTGGTATAAATATTGGATGTCTAATGTTTGAGAAGATATATTATGTATTTTCTCACAGAAGTTTTATTATAAGTATATTTTATTTTACATCTCTTGCAAATCTTCTCGTAAAGAATTTTATTTCCCAACAAATCTGTCTTATATACTAACGTAAAATCTCTGTTGTGACAGACAACACATCTGTTTAGATCTTCAATTCTTTTTGTAGATTTCTTAAGAATAGCACGAATTTTGATATTACTATCTGAAATTACAATTTTCTTAAGAGTTGTATGTCCTATTCTCAAGTCGGTTGCTTTCCTAACACCCTGTAAAAGTTCATTTAAACTAACACCCTCTCTCTCTTTAAGAAGATTGATAATTTCCTTCCTCGCCCTTACATACAAATCTCCTCTTTCCATGAATTACATAATGTTTTTAAATATTAAAATAATATTAAAAATTAGCGATGATTAAGCCGTCCCAGAATGAAAAAAGATGATTACAAAGGGTAGCTTATGAGCAACCTTTACTCATTTAATTCGTCTTTTAACAACGATACAGATACATAAGTTCCCTCATTTACAAGATATATCCTTGCAGATTTGTTTATACAAAAAGTCTCTTTAGGGATCAAATTATCGATAGAATATAACATTCCGTCAAAACCTTTCTTATGGTAATAATAATTATACGGTTTTTTTCCCTCTATTATAGATACTTGTAAAAAAAGATAGTCGTATTCATCCATAAAATCTTTATTCTCTTCTAAAAAAGTTGTAATATCTTCTTTATTTATGAAGCATACTATCTCTCTTTCACTTAATTTTAGAAGCATAACTTTTGATGAACCCTCTGCTTGATAATATAGATAATCCACCAACTCCTCTATAGATCCTTTAATATCTACAGCTCTTTTTTGTGATCCTATCTCATATATTCCAACCATCATTTTATATCCTATTATAAAGGCACCTCCTACTAAAAGTATTGTTATTATAGCACCGAGAATAAAAGATGATGGCATTTCCATAATAAACACCTACAGAACAATTGCTCTAAAATCTACCACATAAATATTCTCATATGTTATAATGGCAGGATTAATTTCCATCTCATAAAACTTATTGTTTTCATAAAAATCTATCAGAGACCTTATAAAATCCGCAATCAAATCCAACTTTACTGTTATATCTCTATATTTTCCATTAACTAAGTTTTTCCCTATCTTTGTGCTTAGAATCATATCTCTCAAGTCATTTATAGATGTAGGCAACACTCTAAAAGAAATGTCCTTCTCAATCTCAACATCTATCCCTCCTCTCCCAAAAAACACTACCTCTCCAAAAGAAACATCTTTTTTTATGCCTGTAAACACCTCTCTACCTTTAATCTGCTTTTCTATATAAACTCTTTCTGCCTTTTTTATCATCTCTTTATAGATTTCCTCTACTTTCTTTAACCCGCACACATTTATCTCTACCAAACCCTTCTCTGTCTTATGAAAATATTTAGAAGAATACCCTTTAATCGCCACGGGAAAATCATATTTATTAGTAAATTCTTTCACATCCTCAAAGGAGAGTATTTCCCTTCTTGGAACGATAGAAACATAATTTTTTAAACTCTCTTCAACATCATTCAATGTCAATACTTTCATAGACATCACATATTTATTTTTCTATATATCTGTCTAAGCAAATCAATTATTAGATCGTTTTGAGATCTAATTGTTCTCAACTCATAGACTAGGTCCTCTAAAGAAATTGGATTATGTGTTGCTTTTTCTTCTGAATGTAGGGAAGAGTCTATTTTTTCTACTACATTTTCTGGGGAAGGTAGAGAATTGATCATGTCATTGTTTGTAGAGACTTCTTGAATAATGTCCCCCTTCTTGTCTTGCTTATAGGATATAGCAGTATGGTCAGTAGTATCAGGTAAAGGAGGAGTGCCAAATACATTTCTTGGATCCGCTTCTTTAGGATTTATATCAATCTCTTTGAGTTTTTCCATTATATCTCTCTCAGATGAATCTTCCTCTGTTGTGTGTTTTAGAAACTCTTTGCTTGCTTCAACACTCATCTGACTCATGGGTTTTTTCTTTTTTAGTATATCGAACAATCCCATAAAATATATAAGCGAGTTTTCTCATATATATTTTAGGTGGTCTTGATGGAAAAAGTAAAGGGTTTAAGTACTGCTATTGCGATAGTAATAACCATTGTTGTTTTATTGATAATAGCGTTGGCTGTCATTGGAGTCTCCACAGGTGCAATAGGTAACTTAAGTAAAACAGTAAATAAAGCACCCTCTGGTGATGAGCTAACTAAAACTGTGTGTGCTTCTCAAACAACAGAGCAACTATGTAATCTTTATGATGAGTGTACATGGACTGGAGAAGAGTGTGTTCCAGCCTAAGTATATATATTTATTTTGATTTTATTTTTTATTATGGTCTTAGATGTCATCTCTGCATTTTTTGATCTTCTAAAGAATAATTATATTTTTATAAATAATCTCTTTTTAGAATATGGAAGGGAAATCAATACTCTTCTGATCTTATTTATTGTTTTTCTTTTTGTTAAAAAAATAGCATATGAGATCATGGAATTAAAATATGGAATAAAAATTTCTGTGATTGTTTCTGTAATATTTGCCTTAAGTATCTATTTTCTTTTGCCTTTTTATATTGCAAATTTTAGTGTAATCTTATGGATATCATCTCTTATAATTGTATATAAAAGGGTAGACCCTGAACTTGCTATCTTTTTATTTTTAGGAAATTTGGTCTCATTAAATATATTATATACTTTTCTATCTCCTGTCATCGAGATCATATATTTAATAATACTTATTA
>WAOB01000104.1 GCA_015521505.1 Nanobdellati archaeon
ACTGCAATTTTTATTGGACTTTTAAAGAAGCTATTGGTTTTAAATAAACCTGTGGTTTTTGACATGTTTTTTCCTAAATATGTTTCTTATGTTATCGATAGAAGATTAAGAAAGAGCGTCTTTTTCAAATTTTATTTACATTTAAAGGATCTTTTATCTTGTATTCTTGTAGATTATTTGATTCTTGATACGCAGCAACATATAAATTATGTTTCCTATGCTTATAAGATACATAAATCTAAATTTTTCAATCTTCCTATTTGTTCATCTAAACACTTTGAAGAATACGTATGCAATAATAAAATCAAAATAAGATCAAAGCTTGGTATAAGTAAAGATGATATTGTTATTTCCTTTCACGGATCTTTTATACCTCTACAAGGAGTGGAAAATATTCTTTTGTCTTTATATTATTTACCCGAAAGTGTTAGAGATAAAATAAAGTTGCTTTTGCTTGGAGGAGGGCAAACATACTCTCTTATTTCTAAACTTATTGAGAATTCGGAGTTTTTAAAATCGAGAGTTGTTATTAGTGGTGGAAAAATACCTCAAAAAGAAATATTGCAATATATTTGTGCTGCAGATGTTTGTATGGGTATATTTGGAACAAATTTAAAAACAGAACAGGTTATTCCTAATAAAGTTTATGAGTGTATTGCTATAAATAAATTAGTTATAACTAAGGATACTCCTGCCATAAGAGAGCACTTTTCAGAAAAAGAATTAATATTAACAACTTCAAATCCAGAAGATATTGCTAAGGCAATCTATTATGCATGTACTATGAATGATAGAGTTAGACGTGAGATGATAGATAAAGCATATAGGAGATATGAACAGATTTGTAATAGAAAAGTATTATCCAAAAGATTTAAAACTTTGTTTTTTAATAATTGAGTAGGTGTTAATATGGATGTTTTTGTGAAGGATTATAGAGATCTAAATATTTTAAGGAATATTAAGGGAATTAAACTTAATTTAGGTAGTGGTTATGAACCAGAAGAAGGATTTATTAATGTAGACATTCTTAAATCAGATAAAGTGGATGTGATTGCTTCTTTAGAGAATCTACCTTTTAAAGATGAGAGTATAGATTTAATTTACACTAGACATACATTAGAGCATGTGATAAATTTTAAATCATCCATGGAGGAAATTTATAGAATTTTAAATAAAGGGGGTTTATTATATATCGTAGTTCCATATGGATTTTCCTTTTCTGCAATATATCCCGATCACAAAAGATTTTTTAACATATATTCCTTTGATATATTTGATCCTAATAAGTCAAGGACGTTTGATATATCTCAGGAGGTTAGATTTAGAATTATTGCTAAAAAATACAGGTTTTCTAAGATGTCTAATCCCATTAAAAAAGCAATTATGACATTAATAATTTATTTCGCAAATAATCACAAGGAAATATTTGAGAATAACTTTTTTGCAAAACTTTTTTCTCCATATGAGATAGAATTTATCCTTCAAAAAGTTTAATCAAACCCCACCAACAACCTTATCTTTTCCATCAACTTTTATTATTCTTACTCCTCTGCTGCTCCTTCCTAATAGAGGTATGTTATTTGAGGAGATTCTTATAGCATTGCCTTTTTCTGTTAATACTACATATTCTTCCTTTTCTTTTAAAACGACTTCAATCTCTTCTTTATCCTTTAAGTTCATAACTCTAACTCCTTGTGATGCTCTGCCTTTTCCAGGCACATCTTTAATATTTAAGAATTTTCCATAACCTAAAGAAGAAACTAACAAAACTTTGTCATCATCATTAACTGCCAAAATCTTTTTAGCATGACCTTCTTTCAATGTTATACCTTTAACTCCTACTGCTGCTCTACCCATCTCCCTAAGCAGAGATTCCTTAAACTTCAACCCTTTTCCTTTGAAAGATACGATAAAGAAGTACTTTTCATTTCTTACAAGAGAAGCATCTATTAATTCATCTCCTTCTTTCATGTTTAATGCAATAATCCCTGTTTTTCTTATGCTCTTAAAACTCTCAATAGAGGTTCTTTTAACAACACCTTTCTTGGATAAAAACACAATACTCTTGGCATTTTCATCAAGTTTAATTATTTTAGCTATTCTCTCATCCTCTCCAAAACCCTCTAAATATGCATAGATGGTTTTTCCTTTCTGATATCTTTTAGATATCTCTATGGAGGAAACATCTAAGTTATATGCTTTGCCTTTGTTGCTTATCACAATCAATTTATCATAACCCTTCACATAAAGCGCATCCTTTATTGCATCTCCTTCAATTAACTCTACTTTCAACCCTTTACCTCCTCTTTTCTGCTCTTTAAACTCTTCCAAAGGTATTTTCTTAACATATCCTCTTTGAGTATAGATAACAACATAATCCTTATCATCTCTAATCTCCGTAGATAATGAAGGAGAAGTAAAATGTATCTCTGTCCTTCTCTCAAACCCAAACTCTTTCTTTACTTCATCCAAATCCTCTTTTATTTTATTGTAAATCATATCTTCATTTCCAATAAAGCGTTTCAAATATGCTATTTTATCTTCAAGCTCTTTAATCTCTGCTATTATCTTCTCTGTTTCAAGGTTGGTTAATCTTGCTAAAGGCATATCAAGTATTGCATTTGCTTGTACTTCATCTATTTCAAACCTTTTTATCAATTTGTTTCTCGCTTCATCTCTATTCTTAGATGTTTTTATTAATCTTACTGTCTCATCAATATTTGCTATTGCTATCATCAAACCATCAAGAATATGCTTTCTCTCTTCCGCTTTCCTTAATTCGTATTTGGCTTTTCTAAGTAAAACCTCGTACCTATGCTTAATATATTCTATAAGCATTTCCTTTAAGCTCATCTGCTTAGGTTCTAGTCCTTTCAAAGCAACAAGCATTATGGGAAAATTAACTTTAAGGTTAGATAGAGCATAAAGTTTTGTTAAAACTTTTTCCTCATTAATACCTTTTTTAAGTTCTATAACAATCCTTATGCCTTCTCTATTGCTCTCATCTCTAATATCTTTAATTTCCTCAACTTTACCTTCTTTAACAAGTTTTGCTATTTCCTCAACAAGAGATGCTTTATTAACTAAGTATGGTATTTCTTTAACTATTATCCTTCCTTCTTCTATATCTGCTTTAGACCATATTTCTATACTACCCCTGCCTTCTTCATAAATTTCAAGTAGTTTATCTGCATTATATATTATTCCTTTGGTAGGAAAATCTGGTCCTTTAATATACTTCATTATCTCCTCTATAGTTGTTTCCTCCCACCTTTCTCTATTATCTATTAAAAACTTCAAAGCTTCTATAACTTCATTTAAATTATGAGGGGGTATGTTGGTTGCCATACCAACTGCTATGCCAACAGAACCATTAACTAACAGGTTAGGTATTTTAGCAGGCAAAACCAAAGGCTCTTTTAATGTTGAATCAAAGTTAAGAACAAAATCAACCGTTTCTTTGTCAATATCCTCAAGAAGCCTTTCAGCAGCTTTTGATAATCTTACTTCTGTATACCTCATAGCGGCAGGAGCATCCCCATCAACACTACCAAAATTTCCATGTCCATCTATTAATGGGATGTTCATAACAAAATCTTGTGCCATTCTAACTAATGCATCATAAATTGCTTGATCCCCGTGAGGGTGAAATTTACCCAAAACCTCTCCCACAACCCTTGCAGATTTTTTATATGGTTTGTTGTGCCACAACCCCATTAAGTACATGGCATAAAGTATTCTTCTATGTACTGGTTTTAAACCATCTCTAACATCAGGTAAAGCTCTTCCTATTATAACACTTAAAGCATAAGCAAGATAGCTCTTTTTAACTTCTTCTGCTATATCAACCTCAATTATTCTTTCCTCTGCTTTTGAATCCATAAACTATAAGGTAAAACAAAATTTTAAAAGCATTCCCTCAAACATTAAAATATGGAATTCATATTTCCTAAAACGTTTATTCCTAAAAGAGGAGAGAATGTTTATGAACCATCAGAAGATACTTTTTTACTTTTGGAAAGCATGGATGAAAAGGATTTAAAGGGCAAGGTTGTTTTGGAAATAGGTGTTGGTTCCGGTATTGTAATTTATAATATCTTCAAACATACATCTTATGCTTATGGAAATGATATTTCTAGAGATGCTGTAAGATTTGCTAAGAAAAATTTAAAGGACAAAGGAAAAATTTTTATTTCAAAAGGCACAGAAGCAGTAAAGCTAAATAATATAGATGTAATTGTTTTTAACCCTCCATATTTACCAAGAGATGAGAAAAGAACAAGTTTAGAGAATGCGTTTTCTGAAGAGGAATGCAATAAATCGATAAAAGAAATTATGATGAAAATAAGTAAGATAAATAAAAACATAGTTTTTTATTTTATAGTATCTTCTTTATGTGAAGATAAAAATGCGATAATAGAATATGCAACCAATCTAAACTTAAAGATAAAGCTTGTTGATATGAAGAAATTGTTTTTTGAGGAGATTTATTGTTTTAAGGTTTGGAAATAAATCTCATATATGATTTAGCATATCTATTTATACTCACCTCGAAACTTTCTCTATCTATATTGTTAGTACATTTGGTTTTGATTCTCTTGTAGTTATTTATAAGATTCAATATCTCTTCCACATCTTCATCCATATTTCCTGTAAGCACATAACCACAAGATTTATTTTCCTTTATCATCTCATATATATTTCCTGTTGGTGTTGTTGCTATCAAGCAATTGCTATATAATGCTTCAAATCCTACTCTAGGGTTGCCTTCGTTCTTGGATGTTATTATTAAAACCTTTATTTTTGGATAAATATCTTTTATTTTCTCATATGATATGCTATCAAAGTATGTTATTCTATTTTTGTGAGAGCTTAATAATAAGTTAAGAGATCTAGTATGTCTTTTATCTTCTGTTACATCTTTACCAATTATTATGGATTTTGCCTTAGTGTTTCTACTCAATACTTTGTTAATCAATCTAAATGCATAAATAGGATCTTTTTCAGGATGCAACCTTCCAACATACCCTATATCATATTCCTTTTGGGATTTTTTTGGTTTAAACTCCTCTGGGATGTACCAGCTGGGTATAAATTTTGCTTTGTATTTGTAGTATTTCTTAAAAAAATTACTAACATATACTACTCTTATTAAATCAGCAAAAGGGAAAACTAGAGATAATGCAATCACAAGATAGATTATATTTTTTGGTCTTGTAAATAACCATTTTTTATTTATGAAGTAATCTGAATGCACTTCCACTATAAGCTTTGTTTTTGGGTTTAGTGTTTTATATATTAGACCTGCTATACCATATAAAAAGGGATCCTGTGTAATAACTGCTTTTGCTTTTACATATTTTCCTAAGAAAAAGGAAGCAAGAATAACTTTTAAAGGACTAGTAGAGTAATATTCAACACTAGAATATTTCCCTCTTTTACCCTTTTTCCCATACCCTAACAAAAGAAATATGGTTTTCCATTCCTTTATTAAATGAGGAAGTATTGTCATATATGTTGACTTTCCTTTTATACCTTTTGCTATACCGCTATCAGAACCTATTTTTAAAAAATTTACTTCTTTATGCAGAAAAACCACCATTAATGTTTGTATGCCCCCGCCGGGATTTGAACCCGGGTCTGCGGCTCGAAAGGCCGCTATCCTTACCGGACTAGACTACGGGGGCCTATATTCAAAATCCCCAATTTTTCATACAAATTTGACACAATTTCTTTATCAAAATCGGGATGGGGTCGCCAGGATTTGAACCTGGGTCCCCGGCTCCCAAGGCCGGAAGGATAGACCAAGCTACCCTACGACCCCACAATAAAAATAAAAACAAAAGAGTAAAAAACTACTCTTTCACAATAAGTTTAGCACTCTCTCTGGTGTATTTCCAATCTTTTGGCAATTTGCCTTGTGCTTTATAATATTCTGCCAACCTTCTTATC
>WAOB01000105.1 GCA_015521505.1 Nanobdellati archaeon
ATTAAGGGCAGAGGACAACATCTTTATCATTTCTAAAGATTTTGCGAAAGAATTGTGGGAAAGAAATGTAATTAAAAAATATGTAATAATAGATAAAGAAGCAGAGGAATTTGTCAAAAACAACAAAAATGTATTTTGTAAATTCGTTAAAAAAACCTCACAGAACATCCGTCCAAAAGATATAGTGGTAATATTAAATGAAAAAAGAGAGTTTATAAATATTGGAATAAGCAATTTAACATCTGAAGAAATGAGAGATTTTACAAGAGGTGTAGCAGTAAATGTTAAATAATAAGAAACCTTTAGTGTATGTGATAGGTGCAAGAAGCTATGGTGGTGAAGGAGGGATAGAGAACCAAGTAAAATTACTTTATCCTCTATTATCATCTAAATACGATGTTATAATAGGCATCGATAAAAGAAACCTAAAAAAAGATCTCTTAAAAAATGAAAAAGTAAAATTAACAGGTTTTTTAGTTCCAAAAAACAAGTTCATAAATAAGATATTGCTTTCTTATTTCTCAACAATAGATGCAATAAAAAAGAAACCCGAAATAGTACATTATAACGGTATGGGTTCTTGTTTATTTTTACCCTTAATAAGAATTTTTTCTCCTAAAACAAAAATTATCACTCATATAAGATCCTACGATATAGTTTATTTAGAATGGAATATATTAGCAAAGATGGTGTTTATAATAATAAATTATTTTATCAAAAAATTCTCTCACATCATTATTGTTGTTAATCCTCTCTTTCAAAGATTATACAAAGACTCCATATACATACCCAACCCAGTAAAAATAGATACATCTTTAAAAGATGAAAAAGTATTAGGTGTTCTCAATTTAGAAAAAAAGAAGTATATATTAACAGTAGGCAGAATTATAAGATCAAAAAGATTTGATATACTCATAAAGGCATTCTATAAAAGTAAGTTAAAAAAGGGATATAAGTTAGTCATAGTAGGCAAGTTCCAGGATAAAAAATACTTAAGAGAGTTAAGAGAAATCTCGGATAGAAGAGTTATCTTTACCGGAACCTTAGATAAAGGGAAGATATATGCCTTATATAAATATAGCTATGCTTTTGTTTTACCCTCAAGATATGAAGGTATGCCTAATGTTGTTTTAGAAGCGTGTTGGTTCAATATACCTGTGTTTGTCTCCTCGATTGTTCAACATTTAATTTTAGAATTCTTAGAAAAATGTGCATACTTCAATAATATAGATGAACTTAAAGAGAAATTGGAAAATCCAAAAATATGCTATAGCAAAGAAAAGCTTAAGCATCTGCATGATCCCGAGAATATTATAAAGGAAATAGATAAAATATACCAAAAACTCTTAAATAGAAATTAAATTCTGTATTTTGCTACATCCCATAAGTAATTTAGTGATAAATCATAGGATGCCGTTCGTAAATCCATATTATGTTTCAAAGAATACTCATAAACTTGTTTGGAAGTATTTATCATGTGCTCATAAAGTTTTTTCATAACTTTTTCTCTGCCCCATCTTTTCCATTCCCTGTTTTGCAACCATTCAAAATAACTAACTACCACACCACCGCCATTAACTAACAAATCAGGTAAAATAACAACACCTTTTTCCTTTAATATTTTATCTGCCTCATAAGTAACAGGCCCATTTGCAATCTCAACTATAAGTTTTGCTTTAACTTCATCTGCATTATTCTTTGTTATTTGATTTTCAGTTGCAGCAAGTACAAGAACATCCGCATCCATCTTAATTAACTCCTCATTATCTATTATCTGATATTCTCCGTTCCCTATTATATAACACAAATCCCCCCTTGAACAATCTTTAAAATATCTCCTCTCGTCTTTATATTTCTTGGCATGCTCAATATCTATACCATTCTCGCTTTTTATCCCTGCTGTTGAATCAGATATTGCATAAATATCATACCCCTTACTAACAAGATATTTCGAAAAATAATATCCTGCATTCCCAAAACCTTGTACTGCTATTCTTGGTTTAGATTTTTTTAAGTACTTCTTTAAAAAGTATTCTAAAACCATTCCCGCTCCATATCCAGTAGATTCTTTTCTACCTTCAATTCCATAAAAATTTACAGGTTTACCTGTAACAACCGCAGGATCAAATGTACCCTTGATATTAGAATATTCATCCGCTATCCATGCCATTATCTTCTCATCAGTATTAATATCGGGTGCTGAAATGTCTTTATTGCTACCTATATGTTCAGAAATTGCCCTCGTAAATGCTCTTGTTAAGTTCTCAATCTCCCATTCTTCCAAACTCCTGGGGTTTACTATTACACCTCCCTTAGCACCACCATAAGGTAATCTATGTAAAGCATTTTTCCATGTCATCAACATTGCTAAAGCAATTATCTCCTGAAGATTGACATAAGGAGCATATCTTATACCGCCTTTTCCAGGACCGAGAAAGTTGCTGTGCAATACTCTGAAACCCTTAAAAACTCGTATTTCATTATTTCTTAATCTTACCGGAAAACTAACCTCTACAACCTTTTTTGGTTCTCGTAATATGTTTCTTATATGCTCATCAAATCCCTTTCTATCAAACGCTTCCTCTTGAAAACTCATCACTGAAGACAAAAACTCGTTAGATGTCATAAAGAAATTATAAAGTAAAAAATAATTTTAAATAGTTAAAAGGAAAAGAAGGTTTTTAAAGGTTATGAACCTTTATAAACGCATGCATTATTAGGCATCCAATACCACCTACATTCATAATCTCCTGGTTGAGAGATATAAACTTCCTTAGATTCCGTAGCAATAACTTGTGGTCCTGATGTACCTGAAGGGCATTGGTAAGTCACCTCCACAACAGGCACTATATTAATTTCAACCAATCCTGAAGAGAACAACTCGTTATATAAGTCTTCTAATCCTAGATATCCTATATACTCTGTGGTTGTTATCCTTGTAGTATTGTTGATTACTACCATGTTAGTCTTCTCACACGATAACTCTATCATTGATGTAGAAATCATTAAAGAGTTACAATCATATCCATAATTTGTCTCATGGTAATACAATATTGAATTAATTATATCTTCGTTTATTATTTTTTCAAAATCAGAACTCTTCATAGGAGTGGTTACATCCGGAATAATATAAGTTGGTACATCAAAGAAATCAAAACTGTCTGAATATTTTGTAGTAAGAAGTTGATCTGCATAAAAATTGTTAGAGTATATATCCAGTAACATTTGCTTTTCTGAAAGTGTATCTATATTAGGTATTATCTCTACATAATCATATTCTGTAACTACTGGGGTACATTCCTCACTAACTTTGTTAACATTTATAAACCCTTCCTTCTTTTCAGTTCTATATTCAGATGCTGTATTACTACACCAATGATAGTTTCCAGATTTTGTACAGGTACTACTATCATCTAATTTTAAAATAACTCCTTTGGGCAATCTCAACACCTTTTTACCTCCTACATCAACCAAATATTTATTAGCAGGTAACCATTTATCTCCCGGATCATATTTTCCATTCTTATTAGAATCATAATATATACTGACATAACCATTACATGTCCAACTATACGAAGTAAATCCATGATTAGAATAGCCCATACTTATCAAAACAGCAGTAACAAAAAACACCATAATAAAAACTTTTATAAATCTCATTTTATCACCTCATCAACCTCATCCTCTTTTTACAAATTTCCTAATAATATAATATGTTAATGCCAACAATAAAAATACAATTAACACGGCAACATACTTATAATACCTTTTTTCTTTATCTTCCAACTCGTATTCTTTAACTTTTTCAGATGCTTTTGGTGGTGATAGGTTTATCCTTTTACAATATCTTGTCTTATATTTTTCCACAACCAAACACAAATCTGCACTTTCTAAAGTCAAATTTGAATAATCTATAGTTAATCTGTTAATTGAAATTCTATCTGTATATACATAAGGAACATATCTTTCTTCACATATATTATTCAAACAAACTTTTACATTAACATCAGTAATATTTTTAATATAAGGAAAATAGGGACCTGTCAATACATACTCAATATTAACATTTTTGTTCTTAAATTCTACAAAATAATTAAGATAAAGAACATTAACAATGTCTATATCGGTTATTACTCTACTCTCAAATATATCGTTTATATTTCCCTGCCCATCCCTTATCAAATATATTATTTGGTTTGCTTGTGATTTAAATGTTGATGATGGTATCTCTACTTTAATCGTCTTAATATCGGTAGAATTAACATAATATTTAGTTATATATGAACACTTTTCCTTATTTTTCCCACCAAAATAATAAACATCCGACCATTCACAAACATAAATATCTACAGTTATAGGAAGTTGTGGAATATCGTAATATTCTAAATCCAATCTTCCTTGGAGAATATAATCTTCAGGTAACTCAGAAATATATATTAAAGGTCCTGATTGGCCATATCCTCCCATAAAATGGCTCTCAATTTTATTTACTCTTACTGATGGAACATTACCATAATCCTTATAAATAGTAAATGTAAAATTATTATAGTCATAAATAGGATCAAAACTTATATAATTTCCTACTATATTCGCATTATCTTTAGTCAAATATAGATTCAGAACATAATCTCCTTTTCTCAAAGAAAGTTTCTTTGGATCTATTGTTATTGTATAATTTTTTTCCTCTTTTCCTTCTATATACACAGGTATAACTCCTCTATAAACAACAGGTCTTATTTCTATAACACTTCTACTTTTGTATTTTTTGATATTTTCATCATTGTAGATAATATCGTAAATTAAATATCCGTCTAAAACATAATCATAATGATTTGACACTTCAAAGGTGAAGTAATATTTTTCATCAACTTGTTTTTGAGAGATAAGATGTATCTCCACCTGATAAGGAGAATATCTCTCAACTATGTATTTGCTATCCTCATCTGCATATGAATATACAATCATACATCCAATAACAATCCCAACAAACACAGCAAAATTTTTTATATTCATCATCTAACACCTCATGCTAATTGAACATATAATATATCTAATAAGTCCTCCCAATTATTTATACAGAGTATTGTATCGTCCGTAGAACTTTTTCTTAAACATAATTTGTTTGTAGTTATATCATTAGCATTAATAACATTAAACTCGGAATTGCTATTAACCCTTAAAGTGTTTGAAACTAAAGATGAAAATGTACCTGTAGTAGAAGTTATAGTGGCAGAATTAAGATTTGAAGTAACTGTTAATGTAGATACGGTCCCTGTATTTACATTTAAAGTATTTATAGTTCCTATATTAATTTGTGCATTGTTTATATTTGCGCTATCTATGACATCTAATAAGTTAGAGGTAATTTTTGCATTTATTGTCAAATCTATTGAAGCAACGTTACCGTTAGACAATATCTCCTGTATATCTGCATTAGTATGATCTATGATGCCATCTCTATTCTCGTCAACACTTGTCTTATCTGTAGAAGTGCGCGATATCTGAAATAAAGGATGATAGGGTTTCGTTTCGTCAACGGATACACTATATACAGCAAATCCTGTAGTTATAACAAATATCCACCCTACTATAAAAAAAGACAAAAAAGTATTCATATATATATATTACCTTAGTACATATTTAAATATTTTTATTTTATAAATAACCAATAATATGAAACCAAATATTTTCCAACACTATAAACAACAAGCATTATCTCAATTAAAAGTCGCATTAATAAAAGGTGAAGTTGACAAGCCTATAATACCATATCTTGAAATAATAAATTCAAAAGAGAGCCTCTACACTACTTCATCATGCTATGGAAGAATAACCGTAGATAATGTGCCTTTGATTGATAACAAAAAAGAACACAAGTGGTTGGGGAAATGGCATAGGAAAGTTAATAAAGAAGAACTTATGAATGCTCTTGAAAAGGGCAAAGAGAACATAACATACATAAAGCAGGAACCATTCATATTACATATAGGGGTCAAAACCTTAAAAGATACAGAAAAAGTTTTAGATATAGCAAGGAACAAACTTGGTTTGAAAAGATCTGGTATTATGCACACGAAACCACGAATTATGCTTGAGATTATGGGTTTGGATCATGTTTCCATACCTGCAAAGATAGAAGATGAATATCTGATTGATTTGAATAAACTTGAAAAGATAACAGAAATACTTAATAAAAAATTTGAAAGAAACGAAAAGAGGTTTATGTCTTTTATAAAAGAAATAGAAAAGGAAATAAAATAAAATAAAAACCTAATACTCTACCTCTATCTCTATTGCCTTAAACGGTGTTCCTATCATCGCTGTTGTAACTACATCTTCAACCATATATCCTCTAACCTCTGCATCCAAAGACACGTTTACTGTTAAGTTTAAATTAAAGTCATCTGCGTTAAGGATATGATATACTGTTCCATCTTCAGTGATAAATACTACTACACCACCTTCAATATCTCTATATTCTAATTTACCTTTCATTGATACTTCCTCTACTTCCATGGCAGTTTCATTTTCTACTTCAATAGTGGTTTCTCTCTCAACCTCCACACCACTTTCTCCTTCTTCGTATTCTTCCTCTATTTCCTCCTCATATTCATATTCTTCTCCTCTTTCCATCTCTATTTCCTTGATTTTCTCTTCCAAAACTTCTGATTCCCTTGCAATCAAAATATATCTAAGTTCTTTATTTCTCTTTATGTAATTCCATATCTCCTGCAATGTCTCATGTGCATCTTTTAATTTATCTCTTGCCTCTTCTAAAGCATCTTTAGCCATATCTATGTGTTCCTCTGCCCCTTCCAAATCTCTTTCTTCCAATGATCTCTTAGCCAACTCCATGTGCTTATCAGATTGTTTCTTTAATTCCTCTGCTTCAGCAACAAGTTGCTTTATCTCCTCAATATCATCAACAAACTCTTCTAAACTGATGTTTCTTTTATTTGCATAATCAATAATAAACTCTAATCTTGCTAATATTGCTTTTCCTCTTTCAATTACCAATCCTTCCCTAAATCTTTCCTCATCATAAACCTTTTCCTTTACTTTAATCTTTATTTTCTTAAGATCTTTTCTCATTTCAACTGCAATATCTCTCAAACAAGATAAATTTCCACATTGTTGAATTTGGTCTCTATAATTACTTATTTTATCTAAAAGATTACTTATCTCTGCAATTGCCCTCTGAACCTCACTCTCATTTATGTACTCTGAAGATTCCAGTTTATCTTTTACCGCAAGTAGGTGTTTTTCTGCAAGATCTAATGCTCTTAACAAATATTCTTTAGATTTGTTCAAATACTCCTCTTTAACTTGTTCACATTCTGCAGTATTAAATTCCTCCTCCTCACATTCATCATATTCTCTCTTCATCTCTCTAAGTTCTTTCTCAAACTCTCTCTTTTCCTTTATTTTTTCCTTTATCTCCTCAACTATCTCTCTTATTCTCTCCATTCTCTCTCTCTTTTCTTCCAAAGCAATCTCTCTAATTTTCCATCCTTTTCTCTCAAGTTCCTTTCTTTTCTTTATTTTTTCTCTTATTTTTTCTCTTATTTCTTCATCGTCCTTCTCTTTAGCAATCTCTTTTATTTCTTCAACAGTAAGTAGAACTAAAGCTTTTCTCTCTTCAGGTGTTAAGTTTAAGTTCCTCAATGTAAGAATCTTTTCTCTGACTAATGCTCTAATCTTCGTTCCTTTAATCTCATTAACATGTCTCTTAACCATTCTCTCGCTTTTATTAAAACCTTTATCCATTCCTCTATCTATTTCATTTTCCCCAATGTCTTTACCCATCTCTCTTCCTTTATCCTCATGTGCAAATACAACACTAAAAGGAAATGCTAAAATCACAATTGCTAAAATAAACCCGTACACTATCTTCCTCATACTCATACACTACCACCTTTTCTTTTAAGACCTTAAGAGTACAATGAACCTTTATATATTTAAATATTCTTTAAAATGCTTTATGAAGATTTATGAAGGATTTTAAATTTCGTATTTTTATTAGAAGTATAGAAAAAGAAATGCCTATGAGAGTAGAAACCCTAAAAATTAGGGAAGAAACAAACATTGCATCATAAGAGAGATCGTAGAATCGCGATAAAAACACAAACACCCCTTCCTTTATGCCCATAGATAAAGGAATGAAAGTCAAATATCCTATAATAGTATAAGAACCTACTAAAAATCCAAGTTTAATCAGATTGTTATATCCAAAAAGAACATGCATCAAAACAAATAAAGATAACACCTCAAAAAACCAACCTACTAGACTCAACAAAAATATCTTAAAGGAGGATGCTCTCTCTATTTTGAAGAAAAAAGAAAAAATGATAGATAACAAAAATCCTATAACTAATCCTATATATACATTCAGACTACTAACCATAAGAACAATAAGAGAGAAAAAAGCGTACAATCTATCTATCAACGAAAGTAAAGCGCTCTTCTTGAAACTAACTTTTTTATTAGATAAAAGCTTTGCTTTCATAACATCTCCACTTCCTTTAAAATATACTTCGTTAAGAAGCATAGAATAAATTGAGATAAGAAAAGCGTCTCTTTTGGTTTTTAAATCATACATCGAAACCAAAGAAGAAAAAGACATTGCTCTAAAAATTAATGAAAATAAGTATAGAAAAGAAGACAAAAGCATATAAGGTATAATTTCTAAACTTAAGAAATCGAATGAGGGTCTTAAGTAAAGGAATAAGGAAACAATGAGAGAAAATCCAAAAAGTAAAAGAAAAAATTTTTTGTAAATCATTTTTTCTTACCTTTCTTTCTTTGAGTAGTTTTCTTCTTACTTTCCTTCTTAACTTTCTTTTCCAATTCCTCCTGTTGCTTTTTTAGTTCTTCTTCAAGTTTTTTCTCCTCTTCAAGGAATGCTTTTTCCTCTCTACCAATAAGATATACTAAAAACCCTACCATTAACAGAATTAAACCGCCCACGCCTTTAACAAACATTATCAGGTCTCTATAAAAGAAGACATACCATACAATACCAGCAACTATAATCAGCCATCCCAAAATCATTTTTGCCAGAGGTCCCATATGATTCACCTCATCATAGTCATATAAAATTAAAATAAAAAATTATTTAAAACTTTGTAGAGCACATTCTAAAACCCAACTAATTTAAATATCCTTAAATATCAAGACATTATGGAATATGAAATAAAAAATAGTGATATATAAAAGAATGAGAGGCCCTAAGATATGATATATGTTTATGATGATATGGGTTGGAAAAATTATAAGGATCTTTTTTACATTTATACAGATTTAAAGATATCAACGAGTATAAGATATATTTTGAAGTTAAGCAACCAAAAGATGAATATCACTATCTCACATTAAATAATAGGGTTAAAATAAAAATAAGGAAAATATATGCAGAAAGATTAGGTGTTAAGGAATAAGTTGAAAAAGCCATAGAAATGGCAGAGGAAGTTATAAACATCGTGAATGACATAATGAACGATTTAAAATAAAAATATAAAATATTAACCACAAAAATATTTGTATGGATATATTGATATATAAACATAAGAAAAAAGCAATTCTTGTAGTGTTTTTATTGGTTGTTAGTTTTTTAACCCCCTTAAATATTGGTTTCTCTGATCCTTATCTAATCATAACAACAAACTCAACAGATGCTTATAAGCCCTATCCAAATGTTGATGCTGGTGGTAATGCTAATGCTTTGGAGAGGTGGGTGGAGTATAGGATATTCACACACTACAACAACAATCCCAGGAATGGATGCTCCTGTGGAACATCGGGAGATTGTATAATAGAAATAAACAATTTCCTTGCAGATAAAGAAATAAAACCTAGAAAAATATATATACTTGCAGACGATAGTTATTTTGAATGCTTAAAAAACAACATAGGAAATTATACTTGTAATATAATTCTAACAGAGAGTGATGACGAAAATTGTTGGTATGATCTACAAAAAGATATGTTTGTGTGTAACAGCATAAGACAATACACCTCTGCATCATCATCAACACCGCTCCCATTAATATTCAACTTTTCAACTACTTTGAGATATCTAATTAACGACATTCCTTATCAATGGAAAGTCATATACTATAAAGATCCTGTAGATTACGCTAACGATAATCCTTGCGCCTCCCAAACCAACACCACCATAATCTTTGCCCCTAACTTAACAATACAAAACAAAAACTCTCCTCAGAAATCGCTAAGTTGGTATTATGGAGAGAGGATTTATCCTTTTGTTTATGTTGGTGATGAAGTGGTTTTTTATCCTAGTGTTAGGAATGTTAGAGATAGCGATAATAATGGTAGAGCTTTTGAGGTTTTTAGGAACATAAGCAGTAGCAATTCCTCGGTTATCTCAATACTTAACAGCACTAATTTAATGTTTGCTGAAAGTATGTATTCGGGAGAGACAATACCTAATGAAACCACATCAGCATATCATCCAATATACATTTATTCAGAAGCACTACAAAGGGGAAAATCAACCATAACAATAAATGTAAGTGATTACTCCTCTCTGTACAATGATACTATGAACTTTGATGTTTATGCTCTAAATCCTTACATAAAAATAAAAACACCTAAAAGTATATATACGTA
>WAOB01000106.1 GCA_015521505.1 Nanobdellati archaeon
ATCCTGGTGTGGTTCCAAGAGAGTTCGAAAACAAATTCCCCTTTAACGCTTATGACTGGCCAGAGTATGAGGAAACAGAAGAGATAAAGTCAGCATACATAAAAATAAATGCTAAAAGGATTGAAGAATTTCTTAAAAGACATGAATACGAAATAATCTTTTCCTACCTAAAACCCGAAAGCGAAAGTTTGAAGGCATTAGAAATTGCTTTAAAAAATCTCGATATGGAAAGGAAGCACATAAATTTATTGGATAAAAGAAGATACAATGAGATAAAAAATATAAAGGGGAGTTATATAGATGATTTGCTTCTTGAAAGAATGGTGGAAGAATTAGACAAGTCGATTGAAGAATTTGAAAAAAATATATTATTTTGATTTAGAATATAGAATAAACCTTATTATTTTTATTATCTCGCCTATTGTGATAATCCTAAAAATAAAAAGGACCGCTATATAAACCAAAATGCTTAATACCAACATAATAGATGCTTGCCATACATTCAAATATTCAATGAAAATATGCACAATGTAGTTAATACCATAAAGAACAAATAATGCTAATAAAAAGGAAATAAGAAGAGACAAATAAGGAATGTTAAACTTGAAATATTTAAGAGTTCTCCTAAAAGTATAGAAAGGGCCAATAAGTGAGATAATTAATGTTGAGATAGATGCTCCTATTATTCCATATCTTGGTATTAGAACATAATTTAAAACAATAGAAAGTGCTAACACAATAACCGATACCCAAATCAAATATGATAAATTCTCCTTGGACCATAAAAATCTTCCATATATGCCAAAAACAGTAGGAATCATAAATGCCGGGTAAAGGATAACTAAAGCATAATATGCCATCACATATTGTTTACCAAAGATAATTCTTATAATATCCATACCATATAATATATAGATGGCATAAACCAACAAAGAAAAAATAAATATGTATTTTAGCATGATACTCATAATTTGTTCAAATTCTCTTATTCTCTTTTTAGATACCTCTCTTATTGTAAACACCACAGTAGAAGGATAAAGGGAGGTTATTATTGTAGTTATGAGGGTTATAAAAGGAATGGAAACAGCATACACACCTACAATATCAACATCAAGAAAATAGTTTAACATTATCTTGTCTATTTCTTTTGAAATCACACCCAAACTCATAGGAACAACTAAAGGTAGAGAATATCTTAAAATATAAAGAACATCTTCCTTGTATTTATAAAGATCATATACAATTCTTGGTTTTATATTAGATATTCTTAAAGCATACATAAAAACAAATAAAGTTGACATGATCTCTGATACAACAAAAGAAACAATTGCAGAGAAAATCATATCTTTATTAAGTAGATAGAAAAACACCAACAACGAAACAAGTTTCATTACAGAGGGAAACAAAGCACTACTAATAATAAGTATAGAAACTTTATTATCAGCCCAAAGATGTGAAGAATAGGTACGAAGTGTTCTAACAATTACCAAAGTAACAGCAATAACCACCATCCAAAGATAAAGAGAAGGAAGTTTATAAATATATGTAGATATTATATTTCCAAAAAGTATTACTATGAACAAAAACACCAAATTGGAAATAAGCACTAAAGTAAAAGATAAATTAACTATCCTCTCAAATCTTCTCTTATCGAAATTTTCTTTATAATAAATATAGTTCCTGATGGATGATTTCAATATGCCTAAACTTGAAATTACCTGAAATATGGAACCAAAACTTAGAGCAAGAGAGACATAACCTAAAACTTCAGGGCCTTGTTTCGAAATCAAATATATCCAAAAATAACCCAAGAATTTTGCAATAAAACTTGAAAACATAATGAGAAGAGATGACCTCAATATAAATAATAAATTACTTCTCACATATTCGTTTAGCATGGTTGTAATTAGAGAGATACATTTTAAAAGTTTTATCTACAATATTCTTCATGGAAAAAAGGTTAGTGAGAAATAGAGTCGATATAATAATAATACTTTCACTCATCGGATTAGGTCTAATGTTTTATGTAGTATTAGAACAGTATTTTTTATCTAAAGATGTGTATGTGTGTGATATAAATTCTAAATTCTCGTGTTCCTATGTTTCCACAAGTGAATATGCTTATCTCTTCGGCATACATGTCTCGGTTTATGGTGTGTTATGGTTCTTAAGTATAATCTTATTGAAATTTATCCACCATAAAAAAACTATCTTTAAAAGAGGATACTATTTTCTACTTATCTTCGGTTTTTCATTTTCACTTTATCTACAATTAATAGAGTTTCTTGTCCTAAAGGTTTATTGTGTATTATGTATAATAACCTTCTTTATAATCGCATTAATATTAGGTATTGAGATAAAAAGACTAAAGAATCTTAATACCATAATAAGAAAGTAAATAGTTGTACATAACAATTACTAGGAGAATAGTTGTTAGATAGGATATAAATTTTAATTTTAAATTGTGTTGATGATATTTCTTTCTCTCATGGTGAAAAACAACATCCAATAACTCATCTCCAAAATAAATAGACATAAAGGTACCTATACTACTTAACACTATTATCATCCATAAAGGAAAGGGGTGAGAAAGAATCTGGTAAAAAAGATTTAACAATAATGTGGAAGAATAAATCTCGCTATTAAAAAAGTAAGCATATAAATTTAATAAAACTGCAATACTCCATACAATTATTTCCGAATAAACCATTCTTACCCCACTAATAATCCTTATAGGTAAATCGAGTAATAAACCTGCATCAGCTATAGGTGTGCATAAAACAAAAAAACTCCATGTAATAAAAGAAATAAGGAATCCTTTATTTACTCCGTATTGATG
>WAOB01000107.1 GCA_015521505.1 Nanobdellati archaeon
CTTATACCTCCTTACAGAACAGATATATTGCATGATATGGATATTGTAGAAGATATAGCAATATCTTATGGATATGATAAATTTTCATCAACATTGCCTAATATTTTCACAATAAGTAAAGTATCATATAAAACAAAATTTGAAAACATCTTAAGAGATATATTTATTGGTTTGGGGGCATTAGAAGTGATCACATACCATTTGTCAAATGAAAACATTCTATACAAGAACATGATAATTAAGAAATATACTCCTATAAAAGTTATTCATCCGATGAACGAAGAATATGATACCTTAAGAAATAGTATTTTTCCTCTATTATTAGATTTTCTTTCTAAAAATAAAAGATACTCCTACCCCCAATTCGTCTTTGAAATTGGAAATGTCTTTGATAATAATGGAAATGAAAAAACGCATTTGGCTTTTGTTTATGCGAATACAAAAGCAAAGTACGAAGATGTAAAAAGCATTATAGATGCTATATTTAGAGAATTGGGATTAACATATAAAGTAGATAAATCTGATTTAAACTTTCTAATAAAAGGAAGAGAAGCAAAAGTCCTGGTTAGTGAAGATGAGATAGGGTGGTTTGGTGAAGTGCATCCAGAGGTTTTAATTAATTTCGATTTAGAAGTTCCTGTTATAGGTGGTGAAATAGATGTGGAAAAACTTGAAAAAAAGGTTAAAAAATAGCCTCATAATATATGGAAGTTTAAGTATTATCTTGATTGTTATTTTCTTAGGATATTTAGGATATGAAAAATACAATAGAGAAGATACATCGTGGATATATGATGTCCCAAATACAAGTATACAAAATCTGTCCATAATAGAATTTTGTTCATTATTAGAAAGAGAATTGAATGATAAGAAAGTAGGTGATGTTATAGAAGAGTGGAAATGCCTCGTAGTAAATGAAACGTCAAAAGAGTATAAAGATATTGTATTTAATAAAACATATGGATTATGTAATTGTTCCAATACTTTAGAGAATGGAAAGACAATAAGCATACAAATAAGAAAAACTAAAACTCAGAATTGATAAAGAAGGTAAAAGAAAAGGCAGTTGAAATAGTATCTCCTAAACCAGTAATATTTTTCTTTACTTCAAATCTCAACGATGGAAGTATCATCATATAATGATGATCAAGTTCTTCTAATCTCACTAAAGAAGAATCTGCATGAATCTCAAGAATACATTCATTAAAATTATTAAAATTAATCTCTAAGTTTTCCAATCCATAATGGGTTTTTATATATGCAATCTTCTGTGAAAAGCAATAAGACATATAAATTATCTTCTCGTAACTATCCTTCCATCTCTTTTTATGTATATAAACATAAGAATTACCTCTTTCATGAATAAACAACATCCCTTTGTAATTTTTAAAGTACTCACTTATTCCTTCATAATCTTGATAGTTTAGTCCAAACACGCTTTTTAATTCAAAAGTATTCATCCCTAAAGAATTGGACTTGTACAGAATCTTATTTATAATCTCTTTCTTAAAAGTATCAACACTAAATTTACTTAACTCAATATGTTTAAATCCCTTAAGTTTTTGAATATATGCAGAGGATTTTTTAAGCATTTCATCAGTTGTTATGTGATGGTATCCTGAAAGGAAATAGTAATCTGCATCATAGATTTTATTTGAATACAATTGTACTTCATGAGTTCTCTGACTGATGATTATCCTATTCTTATTCTCTCCTTTACCATATTCTATCACAAAGTTGTTTCGGATATTAGGAGGAATAAAAAGATAGGCATTAGATATTTTATCTAATAACGTATATGAATGATAGGCATTACCTCCATGTTTCTTAAATCTTATAAATGGCTTTAAAGTTTGTGATATTAAATCGTATTCCTTCTTGTCTACAACCGCAACTTCTGTATCTTCACGATTCTTTATCCTTTTTATGACTTCTCTTGTTCTCTCTGAATTTATTTTTTTAAGCTTTTCCTCTACTCCTCTATCATAATATATATAATTATCAATAACAACATTAAATCCCGAAAAGGTTTTTTTATCAGATACTATTAATTTTGACTCGCATACATCTGAAATAAAACTCACACACCTCACCTTAAAGATTTCTTTATTATTCCCAAATAGTATTTTTCATACCCTTTTCTTAATCGCACAAATTTTAGATTTATATTGTACTTTGTTAAATCAGCATATTCTTCAAATATTTCTTTATGTGTTAAAATCACTCTCCTAACTTGTTCAGGATGTACATTACATTGTCTTGCTATTTCTCTAATCCACAAACCGGCAGGTTGATACTTTAATATG
>WAOB01000108.1 GCA_015521505.1 Nanobdellati archaeon
ATATTATACCGGATTGAATATTATTGGTATAATACCTAGAGATGAAAAACTATTTATCTCAGAACGTCATCTTGGATTAATTCCAGCATATGAACGTGATAAGATAGAGGAATTTATAACAAATGCAGCAGAATTTGTAAAAAAGAACATAGATGTTGAAAAAATTATTGATCTCGCATACTCGGCGGATTCGTTATGTTATGATGATATTGATGATGAATCAAACAATATTAAAAAAGATATAAATGTTGGTATATTCTTTGACAAAGCTTTTAATTTTTATTATACAGAAAATCTTGAAGAATTGTCAAAATATGCTAACTTAAAATATATTAATTCTATTAAAGATAATAACCTAAAGGATATTGACTGTTTATACATAGGAGGGGGTTTTCCTGAAGTATTTGCTAAAGAACTAGAAAGAAACAAATCCTTAAGAAATGAGGTTTTTGAATTCTGTAGATCAGGTAAACCGGTATATGCAGAATGTGGAGGATTAATGTATCTAGGTGAAAGTATCTTAATAAATAAAGATGAATATGATATGGTTGGATTCTTCGAGTATAAAACCGTTATGGAAAAAAAATTTCAAGCTTTAGGATATGTAGTAATAAAAAGTTTAAGAGATAATATATTATTAAATAAAGGAGAAATTTTGAAAGGACATGAATTTCATTATTCAAGACCTATTTTTAAGGATTTAACGAAATATAAATTTGCATTTAAAGTATTGAGAGGAAAAGGATTTTACAAGAATTTTGATGGTATTATGTATAAAAACGTTCTTGCAAATTATGTACATTTCCATGCATATTCAAAGGAGAACTTCTTTAAAAAATTCGTTGAAATAGCAAGATATATTAAATATGGAGGTGAAAATCGATGGCATTTCCAACATTAGGTATAATTGTAATAGTTCTGCTGTTATTGTTTCTATTATCTCAAGCCATAAAAATTGTATTTGAATATGAAAGAGGAGTAATATTTAGATTAGGAAGACTTGTTGGAGTGAAAGGTCCAGGAATATTTTTCATAATACCTCTTGTTGATAGAATGGTTAAGGTTGACTTAAGAACTATAACGATGGATATACCTAGTCAAGAGGTTATCACAAAAGATAACGTTCCAATTAAGGTTGATGCCGTTATTTATTTCAGAATAATTGATCCAGCTAAAGCTTTAACTCAGGTTGAAAATTATATAGTGGCAACATCGATGCTTGGACAAACAACTTTGAGAAGTGTATTGGGACAAAGTGAATTAGATGAAATATTAACGGAAAGAGAAAAACTTAACAAAACACTTCAGGAAATTATCGATCAGCATACAGCTACGTGGGGTATAAAAGTAACAGCTGTCGAAATCAAGAATGTAGAACTACCTGAAGGTATGAAACGTGCGATGGCAAGACAAGCAGAAGCTGAAAGAGAAAGAAGAGCAAAAATAATAGCGGCTGAAGGTGAACTTCAAGCTGCAGAAAAGCTTAGAACTGCTGCTGAGATAATAAGTAAAACACCAGCCGCTATACAGTTAAGATTCTTACAAACAGTTACAGAAGCAGCAACGGAAAAAGCATCGACAATTGTGGTTCCAGTACCAATTGATCTGATAAGAATATTTCTTGACCAAAGAAGGGAAGAGATATCTGATGTTCTAAAGAATCTTCTCGAATATCTTAAGAGTAATAAATAATTCATTTATATCTCTTTTTTGAAAATTGTTGAAAAATTACATATATTCCAAGAATTATTAAAATTAGACATACAATTAAGTGATACGTGAATATAGCTGTTTTTTTATTGATATCGTATAAATATCCAGCAAGAAGCGGTGAATAAAATGTACCGAGATTTGATAAAGTATTAGATAATCCTATAACTGTTCCTGCAGATGATATATCTTTAACAATTCTAACATTTCTTGTTAAAGGTAACAATGCATTAGAAGATGTAATTATCATAGGAACCGCTAATATTAACATATAAGGATTCGTTGTTATCAGCATAAAACCTAAAGAACACGATATGAGTAATAACACAATAGTCTTTATTAATCCTATTCTATCAGCTATATGTCCAGCTAATATCATGCCAAATATACTAATAAGAGAAGAAGCTGATAGAAGATATGCTATATGATTTCTTTCAAGTGAATAATATTCGTACAAAAAAATATAAAGATAGTTGCTTGTTATACCAAAGATGCTTCCAGTTATAAATGCAACAAGCAATATCCAAATAATTTTTTTATCAAAAATTCCATCAATTAATCTTTTCTTCATGTTTTTTCTCCTACTAATTTTTTCTTTGAGTTCTTTAATCACAGCAAAGGAAAAAAAGAACGAAATCATATACAAAATGGAGCCTATGATTAGGATGTCGTCATTACTTAGTGGTAATAATCCATATAATAGGTATCCAACACTACTTCCTAATGATGCTAATGCAAAATATATGCTTAACATTAAGCTCTGCCCTTTTGCTTCGAGACCTAATATTACTTGTACACTGGGCCATAACATTCCTGCAAACAAACCGTGAAAAAATGATAGTACAATTATTTGTAAAGGTTCCTCAACTATAGAATATAAAAATACTATAAAAGATATCAATAGTGTTGAAAATTTAACCACGGTACTTCTTAATCTTGGATTTTTATCTGTAAGCATTCCAAAAATCGTTGAAAAAAAAGCCCTAGCCAACATGAAACTTGAAACTATAGCTGTTGCTTCAAATACTGATGATTTAAGATCGACCCGCATTTTTAATGCTAGAGAAATACGAACCAGATAAAAAGCTATACTTGCAATGAATACTAAAAAGTAGATATATAATATAGTTTTTTTCATAATTTCAGTATGAGTTATTTATTCAAAAATTATAAGGAAATTATTCTTTCCAGTTTACTTATATTTTCTCTCAATTTCTCATAAGCTATCATTAAGTTTCTCTTCTCTTCGTTGTTTAATTCAAGTTCCAAAATTTTTTCCACACCTTCTCTACCAAGAATTACAGGTACGCTAAGAAAACAATCCTTTATTTCATATTCTCCGTTAAGATATACGGACAAAGATAATATCTCTTTTTTATCTTTAATTATTGTTTCAAGTATTTTATATATGCATATTGCTGGTGAAAAAAAAGCTGAAGTATTCGATAATCTTATTATTTCATCTCCTCCATATTTTGTTCTGTTAACTATTTCGTAGATTTTTGATTCAGGTAATAATTTGTTGATAGGGATATTTCCAACATACGAATATCTTACTAATGGTACCATTCTTCCATCGTGACTTCCGATAACCATCGTATTTATACTATTCTTTGCCACGTTTAATTCTTTGGATAAATAATATTTCATACGAAGTGAGTCAAGTAAGCCACCCAGCCCAATTACTTTCTTTTTGTCAAACCCTGTAATTTTATAATAAAGATACGACATTAAATCAACAGGATTTGTTACTATTATAGATATACCTCTAAATTTATCCCTTAATTTTAAAGCGATATCTGTTACGATTTTTGAATTTTCTTCCAATAAATCTTCTCTTTTCATCCCAACTTTTCTAGGAGCACCAGCAGTTAATACTAGAAGATCTACGTCGTTTATATCGTTATAATTGTCTGTAACAGTTATTTCGACATCAAAAGATTGCGATATATCCAATGCTATTCCTTTTGCTTTGTTACTATTTCTATCGATCAATATTATCTCTGAAAAATCTCCTTTCATGGCAGAAATAAATGCCAACGTTGATCCTACTTTACCAATTCCTATAATCGCTAGTTTTACCATAAATATAATTTAAACATTTAAACAATCAAGTTTTAATTGAAGATATGTTGTGATTGATAATTTTATTTTAATTATGAAATTTTGTATAATTGGAGGAGCAGGTGAGCTAGGAAAGCTTTTTGTGAAAGAATTGAAGAATCATTATACCGATATAATAATTACGGATATAGATGAGAAAAAAGGAGAATACGTTGCAAAAAATCTTGGTGTTAGATTTGTTAAAGATAATAAAAAAGCATGTAGAGATTCTGATATAATAATCCTGTCCGTTCCAATTAGAAGGGCAAGAGATGTTCTAAACGAAATTAAATCGGAAATTAATTCCGATAAATTATTGATGGATTTATTTTCAACAAAATCTTTTATTGTTAAAGAACTTGAAAGTGTTAAATGTGAAGTGATAAGCTTACATCCAATGTTTTCACCTAGAGTCAATAGTTTCAAAGGACAACTTTTTATTATTATCCCAATAAAGGTGAAGAAATGGCTTGATTTTGTATTAGATATGATAAGAAAATTTGATGCGAAATATTACATAATGGATGCAGATGATCATGATAGAGTAATGTCCGTGATTCAATGCTTAACACATTTCATATATTTATCATTAGCAAAAACTCTTAAGAACATAGATTTTGATCTCAAAAATGTAGAAAATTATTCCTCACCAATTTTTAAGTTAACTCTTGATATTATGTCAAGAATAATTGGTCAGAATCCTGGATTATATAT
>WAOB01000109.1 GCA_015521505.1 Nanobdellati archaeon
GCTCACTACTACATTGAATTATAAAAACAATTTGTTTGAAATGTTTATTGCAGATGATATTGATTCCTATGATAACGCTTATTTACATTTTAATACTTCTTCTCTTTTAAACGATAGTACTGAGGATTTTGTAGAAGTAGCAGATTTACCTTTAAGAAGAGTGTATAATTATTTTTATAACTATCTTTCTGACGCTATTTTTTCCAATGATCTTTATAGTGCATGTAGGGACTATTATGTTAAGGGTAACAATGTTAAATTAAGATGTGATAATTCAAATCCGTTTGTTAAGGACATATTAGGAAAAAAGAATGTTAATTGGATGGATTTAGGAGATGAGAATATTTTAGGAAAAAGTTTATATCATACTTTACTTTTAGCGAATAAATTGGTTGATTCAAAACACTATAAAGAAAGTTACACTCTTATAAAGAACTATGCACATTCATTTTATGATATATTAAACTTCTCCATGGTGGACAGACTAAGTAGAGAGCCTAAAATTGTTGAGCAGATGTTTTTATTTGTTAGGGCATTTAATAAATTATTCCTAAATCTCTACTACCGAGGGAAAACTCTTTATCATGAGTTCTATGTTCCTCATGAATTAGGATATTTAGATGTTAGAGATTATTCCTATAGAGGATTACTTATAGATTCTATTAATATAACCAATCATTCCAATAGAGTTAATTATTCTCTTGAATTCTTAAATAATAAGAGGTTAAATAAACTCGTTATTGTTAAAATAACTGATGAATCTGTAGAGAAAAAAGTTGAAAAGATTAAGAATAGTGTAGTTTCACTTAGTGTTTTCATTTAACTTTTTTATCTCCTTTAACAATTCATCTTTAATTTCTTTTATTGTATTTTCGTCCTGACTTTCAATAATAATTCTTAAAACATTTTCTGTATTTGATTTCCTTAAGAGGAACCAGTACTTACATTGAGGATGTTCAACCCTTATGCCATCTATTTCAATTATCTTATGATTTGAGTATCTCTTTTCAATGATTGGTTTTATTTGTTTGAGATCAATAACCACATTAAACTTATCTTGATAGAAATAGTATCTAAGTTTTTTTATTTCATCTATTATTTCTTTTTCGTATTGACTTAAAAGGGATACAAAGTAATAGAGACTTAAAAGAGAATCTTCAACAAAACCTATACGTGTTTTGAAATAGAAGTGTCCTGACCTTTCTACCCCAATATCTAAGTTGCTCTTTTCCATCTCGTGTTCCATATATATATGTCCTGTTCGTATCATCTTTATTTTTTTACCTAGATTTTCCATCATTTTTATCATATATTTAGAGACAGATACCTCAACTAATATCTTGCTTTTGTTAAAATATTTAGAAATGAGATATGCTATAAACTCTGAAGGTAAAACAAATCCAAAAGGAGATGCTATTAATACTCTATCTCCATCTCCATCAAACCCTACACCCCAACAAGCATTTTTTTCACATTTATTTATGAGCTCTTCATAGTTCTCTATTTTTGATGTGTCTGGTAAATGGCTTGAAAACATTCCTCCATCATCAATGTTGTTTAATATCATTACATCATCTATGTTAAGAGACTTCACAAGATGCTTTATCCATTTTCCAACAAACGATCCATTAGAAACATCAAAGACAAGTGATTTTACTTTCATTTCTAAGCCAACTTCTTTTTTAATATATTCTAAATAGGCGTTAAACACCTCTTCTTCATCTATTTTTTCTACTTTGACTTCTCTTTCTTCAATATTTACTCCTTTATAGAAAATTTCTTTAATCTCGGTTAGATCTTTATAGGAGATACTTCTACCATTTCTAACGATTTTTATCCCTACATATTCTTTTGGGTTATGAGATGCTGTAAATATAATTCCAACATCGATATTCTTTATTCTATTAAAAACATAAAATATTGTTGTAGGAACCCTCCCTAAGAGATACATATCAACAAATCTATTTATCTTGATGACTCTATCATATAGTTTTATGTTATTTTTCCTTATATCATGTGCAAGAGATATTCTTTTGGGCTTGAGTACATATATTACGGCTTTGATGAAATTGTCCATATCTTTCTCATCTATTTCTTTTCCGTAAATTCCTCTAATATCATACGCTTTGAAAACTTTTTTATCCATACTAATCAACACCTCTAAATTTTCCATATATGATTATGTATATCTTCAAAAATTTCAATTTCTTTTGGCAAGTCATGTGTCAATTTTATTCTTAAACTATGTATCTCTTCTTGCTTTATGTTTGATTCTCTGTCTGCTTTTATTAATACATAAGGATATCCTAAAACAAGAGGATCATTACTTATATTTGCTATTGAATCTATAAATTCTATGTGTGCATGATTGTTGGGAATATCCATTCTAAACGCTCTACCTCCGGAGTGTAATTTAACCACATACAAAAATGCGGGATGAATATCTTCTATTCCTTTTGCGATTGGACCAAATACCCATCTATCGATGGAAAATTTGTTATTCACATATTTTTCTACATCATATACGAGATTTCTACCGTTATTTGTCAATAAAAGGTTTTCTTTTACAATGCCTGCGAGATAGTTTGATTTATCAAGCGATTCTATGGTTTCTTTTATGAGTGTTGCTTCTCTTGAAATTGTTGAATGCAATCCCCCATCTTTTAATATGATTACCTCTCTTTTTTTCTCATTTATGTATTTTATCATTCTCCATTCTCCGAATTTTCTCAATATGCTACTTATATCATAAGGGTTTGCTCTTTTACCTTTAAAAGTATATTCTAAAGAAAAAGGATTATATTCTTCTTCATAGTTTCCAAATAGGTCAATACCTCCTAGATGATAATGTTTAAGTATATAGGTGCCTTTACCTTTATCGAAGTATGTAAAAGAGATGAATTCTGAGAAGTATTTTGCTCTTCCAAGAGTTGTACCTACAACTCTAACCAACATCACACATATTTCTGTTGTTTTAAATATGGTTGCATTACTACCATCTATACCAAAAATATCCTCTTCATTTGTTGGTTTAGGTTTTATTTCCCTAATCTGGATGTCTTTAAACAAATATGCTTTATACATTCCTTCTTTACTATATTCCTGAATTCTTGTTTCACTTAAATTTGTATTTTCATCTTTATTTACTGACAATAACTCTTTTATTTTTGAACTAATGTTTCTTATGTTGCTATTTTCCATGCTTAAAGA
>WAOB01000110.1 GCA_015521505.1 Nanobdellati archaeon
AGTATCTTTCGACTATTTTCCTTCTCCGCATCCTGTTGAGATATTGCCTGAAACTGAAATCTATGTAAGTCAATTCATCGTCGTATGCTGCTTCTATTGTCTTTATGATGTAATCTCGGATTTTTGTCCAGTATGCTATAAACTGTTGAACTTCGTTATGGGGAATTCTATTTACTATGTCTTTTATTTCAAAAATTTCATATTTAAAATTGATGGATCTTAGCCTGTTTTCCAGTTTGTTAATGAATTCTCTTTTTAACCTCGTTATTTTTTCAACCATTATCTGATCGCAATTTTCATCTGATGATGACTTATCTGGTTCTTCCAAGAAAGAAAATAAAATATGAAAGTCGGGATCCATTAAAAATTCACTAAATATCATATCGCTTAGGAAGCTACAATCTCCAATATTTTTGCATAGTTCCTCGGTTGGGAATAGTAGGATTAAGTTATGTTTGTCGCGGTGCATTTTAAGGAGAAGATCTTCGATATTCGTGAGAGAGGGGTATATGTAGATTATCCTATATTTGCTTCTGGGTCTATCGAAATATTTACAGAGATTATTTAGAATGTTAGCTTCTCCAGCTTCTTCGAGAAGCGTCTCAGATAAATTAAAAAACTTATCTGTCATTAAGTTTAAATGCTCCTCGTCTTTTGAAGTATTCATAATATTTAGTTCTCTTGCCTTTAAGAAGTCGAAGGCTGTAAATACTAGCATTAATGGGAGGGCGGCCCAATAGCTAGTTAAATCTCTAATTATTATCGGTATATCTATTCCATAACCTAGTTTAATTGTTCGTCCACATATTTTGTTTAAATCTCCCCATATTAGATCTCCATAATCAACAGTTTCCATATAAAAATTTATCTAATTGTCTTAATCTTAAACTGTTTGGTTTCATAATATTACTCGTTAAGTATTTTTGGAGGTTTTCCTATTTTAGGGATGAAAGACCAAAATAAATGCTGGAAAATCTATAAAGCCCTGGTCTAGTGGGGGTTTCTTCATTAATGATTAGATAGAGCATCTAAGATTACTTTTATTAGTTCTTTATCTGTTACGTCCCTCTCATTTATCAAATTTTTGAAGTTGTATCGTGATATGATTAACTTGTTTGTAGTGTTTAACTCTTCTTCTATGTTGAATGTGTATTCGTATTTCGGTTCTTTATCGAATATTGTGTTGTATGCTCTTTCTAGGTATGGATATATTAATAGGGCATCTGGAAGATTGTCATATCCCTTCTTTCTATTCCTTTTATGGGCTAACTTCGTGTATATGTAAAGTTGACGAATATCTCCTTCTACTATATATGGTTTCCAATCCTCCTTTTCTTCTACAGGCTTATATTTTACATCTACTATTAGGTTTATCACGTTGTTTTTTGATATTGTGATATCAGGTTTTTGAGCTCCTATTTTTCCACCGCTATTGTCTGTTTTTCTTAATAGATGCCCGACAGTATCTTGGTATTTAACCTCATATTCATGAAGATGCTTTTTCAGGATTTCGTATATGAATTTTTCGAAAAGTTCTTCCATCTTTATGAAGAATCCGTAGGCTTCTTTTCCAGCTCCCACTTCTATATTGTTGAGTAGTATTTTTGCTAGGTTGTAGGGTCTTCTAAACCTTTCATTTAGTCTATTGAAGACTACTTCTCTTCTTGTCGTTAGAATGCTTGTGTCTCTATACCCAGTTACTTCACTCAATATATGAGATATTATTTTTGCGTTTGATACTGTATCTCTATATCTAGATAGCTCTTCGCATATCTTTGATGCTAACAGTAATGTTCTATTTAGTTCGTTATCCATAGAAAGTTTATAATATTCTTGTGTGAAAGTCGTAAGTTGATGCGGGAGTTTCCTAATCTGTTTAGACATTAGAAGTTTTCCTTTTAGAAACGGTTCATCATAAACCCTTCTCGTGTATCTACGGTATACTCCGCTCTGAAGCTCTCTATGGAGCATAAGTGTATATAGGTACATGAATATCTCATGAATATTCCTCTCTGCTATCCTCCTTTTCTTTAGCATGGCGTATGACTCCTTTAATTTTAATTGTAATACAGTGTCAAGCATTCTGATAAATGCAATAATTTCGTCTCGCTCATCGAATACACCTGTTTTTCGGGCTCTGTTAAATACCTTTGGAAGTATAGTCAAGTTAATTCCATCTACATATCCAAATCCAACATATTGATTAGTGTCAATATAATATTCTCCCCTTAATCCAGATTTAATATCTATGAACTTCTCCCCATTGATCGTTACCTTTTCTGTTAAAAGGGCTAATTCATCATCTGTGATTCTGACGTCCTCTTTTTTAAAGGTATAGTGTGGTTCGTAAACTATTAAATCCTTAACTTTCTTCATTTGCCTCCTCTTCATTCGAAGCTTTTGATCTGCTTTCAGCCTTTAGTTGAGTTAAAAATTCTTTTAAATTATTTATCTTATCAATTCCTTCTTGCCACTCGGAAGGATCCTTTAGATAATAAGACCCTTCTTCATCGTCTTTATAGAGGAATATACTTGATAGTCCTCCCAAAACTTCAGCGAGATCATCCAATCTATTGTGGAAATACTCTTGGAGAAGCGGCATGATTCTATATATCCAAATCTCCTTAAATTTTATAAGGGCGTCATCTTCATTTTCAGAGTTCTTTATGACTTTAAGGAAATAGCTATGTCCAATTCTATGATCTCTATCTAAGTGTTTTTCAATTCTTTCGTTTAAAATTTCTAGGATCTCTTTTAATAATTTTCCAACATCTTCGTTTTCATTTCTCTTAGCTTCTTCTTCTAAGACATTTAAATCGGGTGGCATCTCTAGAAATGCGAACCTTCTCCTTAAAGCATAATCCACAAGAGCGATGCTTTTGTCAGCCGTATTCATAGTAC
>WAOB01000111.1 GCA_015521505.1 Nanobdellati archaeon
GATTTATCTATTACGAAAAGACATTATACAACAGGTATGGGGTTGTTTATAGTTAAAACATTATTGGAACAAATAAATGGTAATATAAAAATATCCTCAGACATTAATAAAGGTACAAAAGTTGAAATAACTATTCCGTTAATCTTTCAATAAACGATTAAAACCCATACAATTCATTTAATTCCTTAATTTTTTCTATTTCGTTCTTCTTTTCTTCAATTCTCCTCTTTTCAAATATCTTCCACTCTTCTATAATATCTGGATCGCTACCGAAGGCTTTTTTATTATACTTATAGATTCTTACAAGTGCTGGAACTTTTATCATTAGTCCTAAAACAACAGCTTCTCCTATATTTAGTGAAGGTAAATGTACCAACAAATCATCACTTAATCTTTCACTTGCATGTTGGACATGCTTCTGATCGCTTGGCTCAACTAGTCTCATTATAATCATGTTGTTACATTGTGATAGTGCATTCGGATCTAATCCCTTAGGCCTTTGTGATACGAGACATATTCCTATACCAAATTTTCTTCCTTCTCTTGCAATTCTACTTATCCAATACTTTGATAACGTATTATCATCCTTTGGTGCTAATATATGTGCTTCTTCAATCACGCAAAAAATTGGTGGTAGCGTGCTTCGATTCTTTCTTTCATTCAATATATTTCGAAGTGAATGGCTTACAATGACATCTGCAACGTTTTCATCAACTTCTCCTAAATCAATAACGTTTACATATCCAGCTTCAATTTCTTCAACTATTCTTTTACAATGTTCATCCATGATTGTTTTATACCTATCAATGAAATCTTCAAGCTTTGATAAGACTGCAATTCTTGCTCGCTTTTCATCACTCGTAGCTTTTATTAAAGTTTTCTCCAAATAGTTACATATCTCCCTAAGATTTATATATCCGTGTTTTCTTTTAACTTCATTATATGCTTCTCTTAAAATCCTTTCTTGAACATATGCTTTTTCATCTATCTTTAATAATATTTTTAATTCATCAAAAGATAAGTACATTGGATTTATTTTAGGCTCTATAACTTTTTTCTTCGTAAATTCCGTTCTTACATATTCGGAATGCATATCAAAAATAAGAACTGTACCGTTTAACTTTTTCGATAACTCCTCAGATATAACACAAACAGTATTAGATTTTCCAGATCCTGTAATTGCAAGAATCGCTAAGTGTCTACATACCATTTTTTGAGCATCAATATAAACATCAATATCCTCATCACCATGAACAAGCTTTCCTATCTTTATATGTCCTGTGCTAAATATTTTTTTTAAAACATCCTTACCTGCTCTATAAACTTTCGTACCAGGAGGTGGAGGGATGCGTGGCATTCTCATATTCGTTACATCACCAAGCAATCTAACTTTAGCCAATATAAAATTGGACGTTTTTTCATACTCCAATATCTTTTCGATTTCATTTGGATCAAAAATATCTCCATTAAGTGAAGGATTTTTAACAACGAGATGTGAAATCATTCCAAGAATTTTCATGTCGTTATATTCAAGAATCACATATTCTCCAAATTTGGGTAACTCCTTCGAAACAAATATAACTTCAACTGGAGTTGCATCTCCAATACAAATACCTATCTCTTTTTCTTTTCTCATAAAATAATATTTAATTTTAAGTTCATAGATATATATTATTACTTAGAATACAACATTAAATTTAATAGAGATAATTATTATAAATTATTAATAATAAATAAAATATAAAAAATGAATAAAAAATAAAAAATAATGGCTTTATGGTACGTAGTCATATACAAAGAACGTTAAGTTACCTGCTGCTGCATCTTCAAATTGTAGTCTATTTAGTTGACCAGCAATTCCACAAATTCTGAAAGTATATGTTCCTAAAGGTGGAATTGGAGTACCAGTATCTTCCCATACTCGTTGATTTGTTGGAGCACAGTTTGTTGGATCGACATCATCATTGGTGTTACGTAGAATCATTCTAATACTTTGTGCTCCCGTAACTCTTGCTGTTAAGTTTATATTTACATGACCCTCACTAGCTGGTGATGTTCTAATTTCAACTATTTCTACGGTTTTCTGAGCACTTCCCGTTACTGCAGCTACTTGTGCACCTGCACCTGCTTGGGCCTGTTTTTGAGTAACTGAATACCAGCTATAGAATAATGCAACAGCTCCTATAACTATTACGATTAATAGGACGATGGCAATTACAGGAGATAGTCCTTTTTTCTTCTTAAATTTAACGCCAACCATAATTATATTAAATATTATAATCACTATATAAACTTAATATTTCCTTAATATTTTATAAATGTATTCTAAAACGTTAAAAATTGAATTCTAAAATTCTGTAAAAGTATATTGGATGGTACTGTATTATCCAAAAGGGAAATGTCTTGTAATCATATTCCATTAAAACTTTAATTTTTTTTCCTTTCCCAAATCTTTTTCTTAATTCTTCTTTTAATTTTTCATCCAATTCATTTAACGATTTTGCTTTGATTTTAATTTCCTTATTATATGCAACCCAACAATTTTCTTTATATACTAATTTTAAATATATCTTCATAATAAATCACCTCTACTACTCTAAGTAAGATTTCGTGAGGGTATTTACTCAACCCAATTGAAGTAATGTAGAGAGAGGATCTTCACAAAGAATATTATTGAATAACAAAAAAATAAAAAAAAATTTTTAAGACGCTGGTGGTGGTGTCATTCCACGATGAAATACCCATGCAATGAATAATCCTAGAGGTGTTATTATACCAAACAATATCAATGCATATGCCAAAGCAACCTTTCCTATACCTGCTTCTTTAAGCTTCTTAAAGTCTGTTACAATACCAATACATACGAACGTTAACAAGAAGAAGAATTTTCTCAATGCGCCTTCAACAGGTTTAACACCGTATTCCAACTGCTCAACTGTTAAAACACCACTAAATCCTAGAGCCATTAACAAGAACATTGCTAGGAAATAACCTAAAACGAATTTTGGAAATCTTAACCATATTTCGATTTTTGGAACTTTCTCTCCAGGTCTCCGTTCAAAATATCTAACCCAGATAACGGCTAGTAGAAATGCCCATATACCGATGAAGATATCGATCCAGATTTTTGTTAGAACTGCTGCATTAAGTATCCATCCTTCTTCCCACATTATACCCATTGCTTCAGCTTTTGCTCTCATAAATTCATCAAGTAATTCTCCCGCAGCTGCATCTGCTCCATCAGTTTTTATCGTTAAACCTAAGCTAGCACCGGCAGAGATAGGTTCATTAAACCAGAATTTTGTTAGTAGTGGTGGATAAACGATTAATTGTATTGTAGCAAATATAACGATTATAGCGGATATGATTACTGGTATTATAGCTGGTGCTCTTGTTGCAGCAGCTGTTGCAATACTAGCAGAGACACCACAAATCGAAATACCTGATGCAAAACAAGCAGCCCATTGCCTGTTAAATCCAAAGAACCTTCTTGTTAGATAATAAGCTATAGGCCAGTACAATAGATAGGCAGCAATAGTAGCACAGGCACCAGCAACTAATAGATGTGTAGCATAACCTGGAAATTCAACAGCTTTTAATCCTAGTTTTGCACCTAAAGCAACGATAGCTATTTTTATAAACCATTCTGGTCTCGCAGCTTTCATTATAAATTCTTTAAACTTCTTTGGTGCTAGATTACCGATTATTAATCCTATAATTAATGCAAAGATGTAATGAGCACCACCGAGTTGTAAACCGGATTCAAGTCCATACTTTTCCCATTTTGTTGATGGTGCAGAAATCCATGCATTCTTTCCAAGTATATATGATATCGTTGCTAGTATAAAGATAATCGTCCATGCTAATAAATAGTCTCGCAATTTCCATTTCATAAAATAGGCACCAATCGCTGTTAGGATGGTAAAAATTATGTAAGATGTTATTAACGCTGCAATAGGAGACATTAATTCCTTATGACTCGCAGCTATGGATTTTTCAATACTAGTCCATGTTTTAAACGATACAATCCATCCTGTTAATGGAGTTTGAGTAAACGCTGCTATAACGCCTAGAATTACGAAGAATGATCCTAACCAAAATGCCCACCAGTCTTCGGTACTGAACATTCCTGTATACCATTTTACCTCCTTTTTCTCTTCAGGTTTTTCCTCAGGTTTTTTCTCTTCAGCCATAATCTCACCTCAATATTTAGCAAGTATCGTTACATTTATAACTACAGCCAAAAGGATTAATGCTATTATTCCAGCAATTATTGAACCTAAAACTAATTTCGATTCAATTTTATCCCATGGTTCCTGTTCACCAGTTTGATTTATTATTAAAAGTTTTATTAATTCAAACATAATTTTTATTAATAATAATAATTAAATATTTAAAATTTTTGTATCCTAAAATATATTTTTTAATTTAAATAAATAAAAAAATTATTTTATCTCTTGCCACTTTTCTTCAAGTTTTTTTCTTATTTGTGGGAATGTTGTATATTCCATTTCTTCCATTGGTAATCTATGAGGCTCAAATGGTCCATGTTTTCTGATATAATCTGTTACAAAACCTGCAATTTGTCTTGTATAGTCAAATGCCGGATCATCGAATAGATCTGCAAATCCTATCATTTTACCGTTGTTTAACTGAAAACCAACAGCTGCAACTCTTGGTGGACCATCAAATCTCGTACATTTCGCATATTTTAGAGAAACTGGCATCACCGGACCGTTATGGCTTCCTCTCATCCATCCAGATACTAAATGAGGAAATGCAAACGCTTCTAAAACCTCTCCCAAAGCAGGTAATCCCGCTTGACATCTTACCAAAGCTACTGGATCGTCTTTGCCAACATACTTACCAGCAACCTGATACAACTTTTCCGTAGAAACAACAGCAACAGGTTCATCAAGAGGTAGTGGAGAACCTTCTCTAGGAAATACTCTTTTGATTACATATCGCGATTTTGCACCAATTAATGCTAGTATATCATACATATCTTCAGGAGCCTTCATGAAAACTCTTTTATGTTCAAGTATATCCCATATTTCGAAAGCAAAACCTTGATGCATTGCAGGATCTATAACAAGACCAGCTGTATTGAATGGATCTGCAAATATCTTAAATATTGGTAAATTAAAGGCACCTGGTTCTGTTTTATCCATCATGAATGCAACCATTGGTTCTGATTTTCTTTCCGTAAATTCCATCTCTGCAACTCCTGGTCCTAATCCTCTAACATTACCTGAAAAAGCATCACTAAGCAAATCTTGTCCAGCACCATATAGTTTCATTTCTTTTGCAACTTCTGATGTTTTCTTAAACGTTTTCCATGCAAGTTCATGAATCTCTGGGTTGTCAACTCCTTTCGTATGTGTCATTAGCAGTTGTAGATCATCACCAACACCAAGAACTTTAAAGTCTATAAGTAAACCGGTGTCTAATCCTTCTTCCTTTAAAAAGTTTTCTGCAACCTCTATTAATTTAGAATGTACAGCACTATGTCCAGGAAAACCGCCTACATCGGCTTTAATAAGGCTAACAGTTACTTTCATATTTTTTCACCTTAAATAATATTTATCTTTAATAATTAATACAAAAAAAATTGTAGATACATATACTTTAAAACCTTAATTAATACAAATATTCAATTTATAGAGCAACTAAGAGC
>WAOB01000112.1 GCA_015521505.1 Nanobdellati archaeon
ACCTATAGAGGATATTTCTATCCATTATGCATCATGGATAGATAAAGAAACTAATAAAACATATTGACTTTTAGGGTAGGTATAAATGAATATACAGAGAAATGTTAATTTTGATGTAATAAAAAAGAACAAGATGTTTATCTATAATCTCGGCTCCGGGGGAACAAGATATCATGTTGCAACGCAGAGATTAAAAACTGCAGGTTTTATAATAAAAATGAATTCTTTTAATATGTATGTTGATCCTGGAACTTCTGCGTTATTGACCTCTCTCCATAGGAATGTTCCTCTTAAAGATATTAATTCTTTGTTTATATCTCATGCTCATGTTGATCATTATGATGATGCCGAGGCATTAATAGAGAGTATATATCTACATAGTTATAAGAAAAATAAACCTTTGCTTATAACTAATGAAACAGTCATGGGTAAGATCAAAGGATGGGAAAGAAAGATTTCATCATACCATGAAAAATTATGTTCTGATATTGTAACTGCTAAGCCAGGAGATAAAATACTGTTGAATGATATTAAATTGGAAATAACTAGGACCATTCACCACGAACCCTATAATGTTGGATTTGTTTTACGTACAGGTGGAGTGAGGATAGGATATGCCTCTGATACTGTATTTTATGACGATTTTGAAGCTTATTTCAAAAAGGTTGATGTATTAATATTACATCCTGTAGTTATTAATAAGACTCATGGGAACGAGTTTAGACACGCGTCTTATGATGATATAATTGAAATGATTATCTCTTCACAACCCAAGCAAGTTATTCTACGACATATTGGATATGAGATTTTACAATACGGGATAGATAAGTTTAAAGAAGAGATTCATAGAGAAACAGGGGTAAAGGTAGAGTATCTTTTAGATGGGGATTGCCTGGTTATAGGATAGGTTTCCGATATGTATAAAGAAACTTTTCCGAATAGAGATAATTCTTATTTTTTGATAGAAAAGATTAGAGAAAAAAAGCACACCGGAAAAATTATTTACAAAGATAGAGGAAAAGGATGGAGAGGAAATAAGAGAGAATACTCTGTTTTTGACAAGTATATATAAAAATTTATAATTTATAAATGAATTATGAAAGTACTACTTTCTGTGGGTGTCGATAATTAGCTCGAAAGTCAAAGTAAAGTAGGATATATTTAGTATTAAACATTTTAAATCCTTATTTTAGTATTAAAACATATGGTATCTATAATAGACAAAATAATTAATCAAAGTGATATAATAATTGAGGTTGTTGATGCAAGAGCAATAGATTTTACTAGGAATAAAAGGATTGAGGAAAAGATAAAAAGAAAAGGAAAGTTTTTGTTCGTAGTTGCTATGAAAGTTGATGTAGTTGATGAGAAAAAACTAAAAGAAAAGCTTTCTAAATTAGGTGTGCCTGCTGTTTATGCTTCATTTAAGAATAAAAAAGGTTATAGAGAGGTAAGAAAACTCATTAACATAGGAGCATATAAAATAAAAAAAGAGAGAAACAAAGACAAGATTTTTGTTGGTGTAATTGGTTATACCAATACAGGTAAATCCTCATTAATCAACCTAATAACCTTCTCATCAAAAACGAGAGCAAGTTCATTACCCGCATTTACAAAAAAATACCAATGGATAAAACTAAAAAAAGATATAATGCTTATAGATACTGCTGGAGTAATAGAAGCTAAAAACCCGAAAGAGCTTCATGTTCTAAAAGGCAATGTTAATCCTGAAAAAGTTGAGTGCTATGATCATGCTTTAGAACTTTTAAGATATGCTAAAAGATATGAGAATAATTTTGAGAAAGTTTTAGATATAAGCATAGAGGATGAGGAAAGAGCAATAGAACAGTATGCTTTAAAAAGGAAATTCTTGCTAAAAGATGGAAAACCAGATGTTGAAAGAGCAGCAAAAGAAATAATAAGGAAGTGGAACAATGCAGAGTTAAGCATGTTTGTTGATTGAAAGTCATAAATCATAAGAAAAGTTATGATTGAGAACATAGAGAATATCTCCAGGGGTCTCTTTTTCCTTACCAAATAACCACATCTTAATCCTCTTCTATACTTATCCTACCTAATAAGCTCTTGCAAACAAAACCTTGTATTTTGCTTTACTATTACAATAGATGCACTTTTCATTACTAAAATCTTTTCCATAAAAATCTAAAGGTATGCATCTAGAGGTTGCTTTTGTCTCTTCTTTTATACTCTCCTCACATTTTTCATTACCGCACCAATAAGCATATGCTATACCCTTCCTTTTCTCAATTACTTCCTTAAACTCATCATAAGATTTTATCTCTATAATATGATCTTCCAAAAACTTTTTGCTTCTTTCATACAAGTTCCTTTGAATATCTTCCAAAAGAGTAGGTATTATATCTGTAATCTCTTCTAAAGCATAGCTTTTTTTCTCATCAGTATCTCTTCTATAAATAACAACTTGATTTTTCTCAGCATCTTTTAATCCTGCTTCTATCCTCAAAGGCACACCTTTGAGTTCCCATTCATTAAATTTAAATCCAGGAGTTAAATCATCTCTCTCATCTATCTCATAATCTATTCCTTCTCCATAAAAAGCAATAGAATCAAGCTTTTGCTTGATAATATCAACATACTCTATAACCTTTTCTCTAGTATTTTTAAACCATATAGGTACAACAACAACATGCAATGGAGCAATTCGTGGAGGTAAAACTAATCCTTTATCATCACCGTGAACCATAACCAAGGCCCCTATCAATCTTGTACTTACACCCCAAGAAGTTTGCCATGCATACTTCTCTTTTCCATCTTTATCCAAAAACTTTATGTCATATGCTTTGGCAAAGTTTTGGCCGAGATTATGGCTTGTTCCCATCTGCAATGATTTCATATCCTGCATCAAACCCTCTATAGTTGTAGTATATAAAGCGCCTGCAAACTTCTCGCTTTCTGTTTTATAGCCTTTAACTACCTCTATTGCAAGCAAATCTTTTACCAAAGCATAGTAGATATCAAGCATTTTAAATACCATCTCATCAGCTTCTTCTTTAGTTGCATGAACTGTATGTCCCTCCTGCCATAAAAACTCCCTAGTTCTTAAAAACAATCTTGTTGCTTTGGTTTCCCATCTAACAACGTTAGCCCATTGATTAATAAGCAAAGGTAAATCTCTATAGCTCCTAACCCACTTGCTAAAAACATCATACATTATAGTTTCAGATGTAGGTCTTATGGCCAATGGCTCCTCTAGTTCTCTCTCCCCTCCTCTTGTTACCCACGCCACCTCTGGAACAAAACCTTCTACATGTTCCTCTTCCTTAGAAAGAATAGATTTTGGTATGAATAAAGGGAAATAAGCATTCTTAACACCCAATTCCTTGAATTTCTTGTTCAAATAATTCTGTATTTTTTCCCATATTGCATACCCCCATGGTTTAATAACCATACATCCCTTAACAGGAGAATATTCTGCTAAACCACTTCTTAAAACAACTTGATGATACCATTCAGAAAAATCTTCTTGTCTTTTGACAGATATACCTAAATCCTCTTTGACCGATCCCATACAATAAAAACCTTTTTTAAAATTTTTAAAAACTTTAAGGGGTCAAATAGCATTTCTTTATCCCTATTCTTTTACTACAATATAATTCCAAAAGTTAATAATACAACAGAAATAAATATGGCGATATGTTTTAGACCTGCCTGGTAGTTGTTCTCTAAGATGATTCCAATTATTAAACCTGTAGAAATTGCTTGGACGATACTTAATAAAAATAGCATAACTTTAAAGTAAGTAGTGGGTTCTTCTGGTTTAAATCCAAACACATATCCTATGTTGCATATAGGTCTTACTTGTTTGTATTCTTCACAAAAGTTTATTGCTGAAATGGAATATTTTCCTATTTCTAAAGGAGTTTTAAGTTCAGTCAGAGGTTTTATAGTGAAATATAACACTACAGTGATTACCATGAAAACAATAAATACAGCATACATTATCATAACTTGTTGATTTAATATGACCTTTCTTTCTTCATAGATCTCTTTTATGTTCAATAGGGTTTGTGATAGATCCATCATTGTTAATCCAACATCGCCTCCTGAATAGTAAGAATTTATTATAATATCTATGGCATTAGATATCATTTTTGATTTAGAAAGTTCTTTTTTCATTAGTTCCAAAACTCTTGGAAATGGAATGTTTAGACTTAATCTGTATTTTGCTCTTTTTATATATGGATTTAGTGCTCCATAATCGTTTCTTAATACAATATCAAATGCTTGGATAAAGTTCATACCACTGTTTACTGCTTCAGAATAATCTCTGAGGAATCTTGAAAATGTTTCTTCTGCTTTTTTAACTTGTAGAAAATCGAAATATTCTATGGTTGCATATACGATAAAAGAAACAAACACTCCAAAGATAAGTAAGGGAGTTGTTATTTCTGAAGCCTCTCCTTTAGTCATAAAAGCAATAACAAAACTTGAAATAATAATTGCTGATCCTAAAACTAAAAAGGCAATCTCTAAGTTTTTCTTCTTATAATAATCCATATTAACCCTCTAAACTTAATGTTTTAAATAAGATAATGAAGAGCGCTGTAACTAATGGTAGAACTAAGAAAACAGTTACGAGTTGAATAAATGGTATAAAGAACGATTTGTAGAGCAAGCCAATGACCATAGTTAAAACCATTAGAAATATTGATCCGACTAAGAGTAATGTAGTGTATATTTCAACTAATAAACTTAACTGTTGACTATATTTAACAAGAAATCTCTTATATTCTTGTAAATAAAGATTTGCTTTCTCTCGAAGATATATTGTCAGATCTCCTCCTACTATAATAGTGTTTCTTATTCCCCATAATAAATCTCTAAAAGATTGAGATGATGTTCTGTCAGATGCCGATTTAAGGGCATCTGCAATGTTATGTCCTAAGTTCTCTACTTCAAATACAATTCTCTTTGCTTCTTTTGCTATTGTAGGATATTCAGACATATTAGAAAGGATCTTAAACAATTGAACGATTGTTGCTCCACTATTCGCAACAGTAATAAGATAGTATGTTGCAAAGGGTAATGCTGCAGAGATTTTCTTTTCATTTTCCATTATTTTATTCTTAGGATATACAAAAAATGAAATGAATATTATGATTGACAGAATGATTCCCACCATAAATCCAGAAATAAGCCCGGCAAACAAGTTTCCAGCAAACAATAAAGAGAAAACCATTATACCAACCACAGAAGTGAAAAAGAAAGTTATTGTAGATGTTAAAATAGCCAATGATCCGTATTCTTCAGGTGTGACAAAAATACCTGCTCGTTTTAAATCAAATCCTAATGGTTCAAATAGCGTTTTTAAAAATGATGTATCTATAATTTTTGATACTATTCTGTGTGATTTAGGGGCCAATACTGCTATGTTGTCCACCATTTTAACCACGCCTTTTTTACATATTCTCTATGAAATCGAACAAATAATCTTTATCGTAGTAGTATGTTTTGATAATCTCACTAACTCTGATAAAATCAGTAATCTTATTTTCCAACATCCAATTAAGGACAAATATTTTATTTTTAAGCTCTATTAATATTTCCTCTTTTGAGAGTCCGCTTAAGGAAGATATCTTTTTTAATTTTATTGATGGATTAACAGAATCAAACACATCTTTCTCAGAATTCCATGCAACTACTTGCCGAGTAGATATCATCTTTGTGTCAAAATTGTATCTTTCTACTTCATAAATATCTGTTACTCTTCTAACAAAAGAATTCTTATATCTGAATCCTTTAACAAATGTTATTAGGTCAAGAGTCTCTAATAATGAAGGAGGTAAATTAATAGGAGGAGTTATTAATCTATCAATTACTTTATCCATACTATCTGCATGCATTGTTGCCAAACCGGCATGTCCTGTAGCCATTCCTTGGAACAAAACATAAGTTTCTTTACCTCTAACCTCTCCAACTATTATATAATCAGGCCTTTGCCTTAAGGCACCTTTAAGTAGATCAAACATCGTTACCTCTCCTGCTCTTTTATCGCCTCTAAAACTTCCAAAACCCGGTCTTTCAACTTCAGGAATCCAATGAGGATGTTGCAATCTTAATTCAGGAGTATCCTCTATAGAAACTATTTTAGAATCAGGTCTTATAAACATAGAAAGAGCATTAAGTAATGAGGTTTTACCTGCAGCAGTAGGGCCTGAAACTAATACAGAAAGTTTGTTCTCTATACATAACCACAAATAAGCAAGGGTTTTTGCATCTATTGTGTGGTATTGCATGAGTTTAATTGGTGTTAAAGGATCCTTTGAGAATTTTCTTATAGTGAAGTTGGAACCTCTTCTTGCGATATCTGTACCTAAAACTCCATGAACTCTTGATCCATCTGGTAGTGCTCCTTCTAATAATGGCTCTGCAACAGAAATGTTTTTATTACATTTTTGGGCAAGTTTTATAATAAAATAATCTAATTCTTCTTTTTTATTGAATTTAACATTTGTTTGAACTGATGAAATCCTTGGATCTCTATGAAAAACAAAGATAGGAATGTTAACTCCATCGCAACTAATGTCTTCTATGTTTTTATCTCTTAAGAGAGGCTCTATTTTTCCCAAACCTAAGAAATCTCTGACAATATAATATTTGTATATATCTATTTTCTCTTTACTCGCACTTATGCCAAACTGTCTTATTATATTAACTACAGAATCTTCAATATACTTTTTCATGTTCTCGGCAGACATCACACCCAAATCAACATTTATCTTATTCTCTATAATCTTCTTTATATACGTTATGTTTTTTATGTCATTTATATTTAGAGGAGGCTCTATGACTTCATAAATAAGTTTGTTTATTGAGGTATCGTATCTAATATGTGCATACGCCATAACTTTACCTGTGGTGTCATCTATAATAAGAGGATATTTCATATCGATATTTTTTATCTCATCATCATCCTCTTTTAAAATAGCAAATCTTCTTTTTATCTTAGATAGTTCTTTTAAGTCTATACCGTCTTTCATGGAACTTTTGTTTTTATTTTTTTCTTGTGATTTATCTTCCTTTGTTTTATGAGATAAAAGATTATTATTTATCTTTTTTGGAATTTCTTTATCTGAAGAGGATCTCTTTTTTATCAATAATTTCATATTTCTCACAGACTTTTTTATGTTAACCATTATACTTCACCATAATTCTATATAATCCTTTCCTTTCTCGTAATAAACATTTATCTCTCGTTGTGAGGATGTGATAGTGTAATTTAAATATATTTTATAAGGTACATACTCAACTATATATTTTTCTCCTAAATAAAATGCCAAACTGTCTGTTGATACGGATCTTATTAAATAATCTTCATTATTTATTCTCTTAGGAATGTTTATTTTTATCAATCCTTTGTCGATATTATACTTTTTAAACGTGTTATACGAATATTCTATCTTTTTGATTATTGCACTGGTATGTTCTTCAAAATTTGCATTGTATAAAGGGGATAATGCTACTCTGTAAAATGAAAAGAGGCCTATAAAAACCAAGAGACCTATAAAAGCCAAAAGTACAAATTCGATTATATAATTTTGACCTTTAATTCTTAATCTCATTGAACCTCAACCTCTACTTTTATAATGTTAAGATCACCTCCTAATGATGACTCTCCAGGAAGGATTTCAGAATCAACTCTTGAAATAACTATTTTTACTCTTCCCCCCTCTTTGTATATTTTGCCTCTATTGTTGACTATATCAATATAATATCCTGATTTCGTATCTCCATCTACAACTTCCCTTGAAACTATTCTATAATAATTAATGAAATTCTCTTGTGCATAATCTTGTTTTGCTTTAACTAATAGAACCAGGGGCTTGTTTATTCCCTTTATGCCCGCTATTTTTTCTTCTGATGTATCTTCTAAATAACCTATTTTGTATGGATCACAATAAGATGTAACTACAAGATATCTTGTTTTTCCATCTGTACTTTCAATATACTCTCCATTACTAAACATATCTAAATTTGGAGTATCTCCTTTAAAAGAACATTGAGATTCAGTTTTCTCTTTAAATACTTTATTAGAACAATCTAATTCAAATTTACATACATTTACTGCTGTAGAGTTCAACTCAGGAACTTCATTAGAGGATAAATCTTGAAAAACTACAACTCTTTTTTTGAAGGGCGGTGTATCTGTTAAAGGAACATAGGTTGTTACAGGATAGTAAACAGTAGGTGCTTTTACTTCATAATATATTTCGTCCTTCTCGGGATCTATTGTTAACTTTCCTTTTAGTTCAATTTCAATAACCTTCGAGTTTCCTGTTTCACTTGCCTCTATAATGTCTTTGATAAGCTGATTCATAAAATTTTCAGCATCTTGCAGTTCGACAGATTTTCGAGTTTTTTCTAATAATGGTACGCCCCAATAATATGCAGTACCTGCTAAAACCAAAGCAACACCAGTAATCAACACCACACTTATAACCTGCGTTTGCAATTTTAATTTCATTATACCCCCTCCATGTTGTGATAGCAATATATAAATATATTTTAGTGGGGATTATATATATAAGTTTTAGATAGATATCCTATGTATGTTGCATATCTTTTGCACATTTTACTATAAAAATTTTTAAAGATATCATTGCATACATGTTATAATGGTGAGAATGTCTTCTAGGAGGATACAGCAATATTATGCTAAAGAACTTATGGATTATATAATATATAGTAGAATATCTGAAAAAATAAAGGATAAGAAAAGAAAAATGAGGATTTTAAAACTTGCTGAAATGGAAAAGAAACACGCAGAGTTTTGGAAGAAAGTGGCAGAGAGGAGAAAGATAAGGGTTAAGGATAAGACATCTAAATTGAAGATATGGTTTTTTATGATACTCTCTAGTATTTCTTTAACATGGACTGCAAAGATATTGGAGTTATTAGAGAACAAGGCTATAAAGGATTATTATTCAATCTATGAGAATAAAGAATTGGATAAAGAGGAGTTAGATTCTTTAAAGAAAATCATAGAGGATGAGTTATTTCATGAAATAGAGATGATAGATATTGAAAAAAAGGAAAGTAACTTCATAGACCATATCAGGGATGTGTTCTTAGGTATGAATGATGGATTAGTAGAAATTCTCTCAGCATTAGCAGGATTAGTAAGTTTATATCCGAATGATCCATTATTGATAGGGATAACAGGAACGATTGTTGGTTTGTCTGGAACATTATCCATGGCAATAGGTACTTATATCTCTGTAAAAAACCAAAAAGATGTAAAAGAAAAGGGTAATTTTGAATATCATGTTGCAAAACAATTAAATATTAGGACAAATTTGAAATATGAAGAAATAACAGAAAATCCTTTAAAGGCAGGCTATTTGACAGGGATCTTCTATATTATTGGTACTGCTCTTGTAGTATATCCTTTCTTTTTAGGTATAGCTCCTAAAATAGCAATACTTATAAGTGCACTTACTGCAGTAATAACATGGATTATTGCGGGATTTATAATAGCAATAAGTTCTGGAATTTCTATAAAAGGTAAGATCTTAGAGATGTTATTAACTGGTTTAGGGGCAGCAGTAGTAACATATTCTTTTGGATATATAATTAATTATTTGACAGGTGGTGTTGTATAGACAAATTAAGTAGAATTCTGTATAAAGAACTCATCTTTCATATTGAAGTTAAAGAGCTTTTAGAGCTAATAGTATCATCAATAATAATTACTTTTATATTGACATTCACATCATTTGGCAATCTAATAAGAACAGATTATTATAAATCATATGGAATAGCACTACTAATAGTCATAATAAGCTTTATTTTACATGAGCTTGCACATAAATTTGTGGCAATAAGACATGGTATGTTTGCAAGATATCACGCATCATATCAAGGATTGGTTATATCATTTATAATTAAGTTAATATTTGGAATAACACTGATAATTCCAGGAGCAGTTGTCATTCATAAAATGTTTAGACATAAAAGTAAAAAGAGAGAAAGGATTATAG
>WAOB01000113.1 GCA_015521505.1 Nanobdellati archaeon
AGAATAAACAATTCAAAGAAAATTATTCTTACAGGTAAAAACAAAGTTAGAGGGAAAGAGATAGCGCATTTTGATATAGATAAAGGACCATTATTTTATTCTGGACAGGACAATTATAATATATACTCTCTATCAACAAAAATAGGACATCTTAGGTTTGTGCAATATCTTGTGGAGAAAATATATACAAAATCTATAAAGGAAGGGTGGATGGATATAAAAGATGTTGTATACCATGAACCTAAGCAAATTATTTACAGACTTCAAAGTTTGAAGGACAACAAATTATTAAAAATGACACAACAAGATGTCGATGATTTGCAAGACACTTATCTCTATTTTTTAAGACTTTATCATATATCACAGTACCAATTTAAGATGAGGGGACAAAAACAAACACACATTCCTTGCGTTAAGGAATTTAAAGAGAGGTCTTTCTTTCTTATTCGTGTTTTTTCCAGAGAAAACACAGTTTTGTAAGTTATTTGTATTGCTTGATTTGACTCATTTCTTACCCTGTATAAAACTATTTTGTTAAAAGAACTTTTTCGTACATCCTTTTGAATTTTGTTTGTTGTTTGTGGTCAATATTCATCAATTGAGAAATAAAAGAAGCGTTTGAACCTAAAGTTTATAATAAACACTTGTTGAAAATTTAGAGATTTCGTTTTTCGATAAGCCATCAAATCCCATGTAAAATTTCTTGGCATCTTCAATCTCTTCTATAGAAGGACAACAAAAACATATTTCTCATTGTTTAGGACAATGCTAACAATTATGGTCTTATTGTCTTTTGAAATCTTTGGCTTTATATTTGCCTGTTTAGCGTGTTAATTATATCTCTTATTATATCGCAACAAAGATTGTTATCATAAGGAACAACACAATTATCAATCACAGACCAATTCTTCTTTTCCCTATATCCTTCTAGAGTGTCTTCTAAATACAACGAATGCTCTTCAGCTATTGATCAATCATATCTCTAAACTGACCCCAAATAAGTTCCTGACAGGAATATAGGATTTTTCATTAACAAGATCATTATATAAGATGTAAACGTTACCACTTAAAATCATAGTATTTTGTATTTCTTCCTATAAAAATAGTTGGTTTTTCATTAAATCTATTGTTTATCTCATTAGGAGTTATCATAAGAGCATTTTTATTATGAAAAATTTAAAAATCTAACAATTCACATAATCAATTCTTGACCCGCAAGGAGTGGAGATAATAACCTCATAATTTTTAGTTCCATCACAAGGCAAAGAGCAGTTCCAAACATCTAAAGAGGTTATTCCATTGCTTTTAAGAGTTGCATTAACATCATAAACACAATATTCTTTATTCTTAGCATCTTTAATAGTTATCTGAGATATTGGCAATGAAAGATTTATGTTGTTACCAATAACTAAAGTAAAGGAAGTATAATTCTCGTAAATCGGTTCATATATAGGTATTTTAGAGTAATTAAACAGAGAGTAATTTAAAGGTAAATCAATGTAGTTTCTTTCCTTAATCCAATCAACAGAGTAATTACTATAACACCAAGACGAGCAAGTGTTGTGAGACCAAACACTAATAGAGTAGTTGCTTATATTCCAATAAGGGAAGTAAACCGTAGTAAAGTATTTCTGCACTGGTGTAAAGTAGTCATTATAGCCATAAGAAACCTTAAAACCAGAAAGCTTATAAGGTAAAGCATATCGTGTCATTATAATGGTGTCGTTTTCCGTTGGTAGAGATTCGTTTTCGTATCGGTAGGTATATACTTCTTGTGTAGTATTATAATAATGGTGATTAAATAAACCCACAGGATTAGAATATAGATTATTAGACCACTCTGCATTGCTGTATGGGTGAGTCCAATTGATATCAATAAACGGTATTCCAAACCTAAACAATTTCTTACTCAACACTTTTGCATCCAATATAATTCCTTTGTTGTAAGGAGAGGTTAAATTACTGCTCTTCTTATTTACACCACACCACACCGTATTATAACTGCTCTGATTATAAGTCCATAACCACAAAGATCCGTTAAAAACGCCATAACCAGAGTAGTTTCCGCATGCTGAAGAAGGTTGCCAAATGCTTGTGTTTAAAGTATTGCTGTTGAAATCCTCATAGAAAGGAAAAACTTCCCTTCCGTTTAATGCATAAGAAGTAGTGGTTTTAACAAACCTTAGTTTTATTTTTCCAGGTAAAACCCCTTTTATTCCCGGAACTATTTTTGGATTACCATAAATCTTTCCATGATTACCATTACCTGATAAATCTTTAACATAAACTGCTTGCGGATTTAAATTTCCAGGATTGGAAGGATCTTCACAAGGAACATCATTAAAGGAACTATCTAAACACTGCTCAAAATCATAATACAAAACCAAACCATTTGATGGACATAAAGAGGCATTAACATAGCAATTAAATATTTCTTCATCTGTTAAAGAGATGTTGTAGACTCTTACTTCATCAATTGTTCCGTTGAAATAACCATATATGTTATCTACAGTACCTATATTTCCTCCTATATAAGTATATGGATGATCTAAATTTAGTTGCCATGTTTGAGTATAATTAATTATACTCATCAGATTAGCATTCTTATAAAGTCTTTTTTGTAAATCATTGTACGTTGTAGCTAAAAAAGCCGTCTTATTTGTAAAGTTATGATATATAATCATATTATAATATTTATTTACATCCCAATCCCAAGAGCAAGTTCCATCATTATTCTTTAAGTGATACCTCAACGTGCTAGAAGAATATTCTAAATAAAAACCCCCGCTACAAGCATGATTATCAATAACTGCCGGGATGTCCTGATTATTTTTATTAGGTTTAGGTTTTGCTATAGCAATTAAAGAAAGCTGCTTCGTAGTAGTAAATAAAGGATTAGAGATGTTTACATAAATCCCTGAATCAAACCCAAATGCTTTTCCTTCATATCCCCATTGAGCTTTTGGCATATAACTAACATTTATCCATATGAACACATCACCATTAGGAAATTGATAAAAAGTTTCATTGCATTCTCCATTATATTGCTCAAAGCAATACCTAATTGGTTTATTATTTTCATCCAAAATTTTGAAGTTATTACCAAGAGTATTAACCACCTCTGTTATGTTTATCCTTTCCTGGTAATTTCTAACATCTTCTTGATTATAATTCCTCAGCTCTAAATCATAATACTCGTTATAACCCACAACCTTCTCTCCCACTTTATATTGTTTAACAACGCTGTTGGCTTTTAACAGCTCTGGTTGAAATTTCGCACAAGAAAGAAGAGAATATTTTGATTTATCTTCTTGAGCAGATTTTGTTGTTTCCTTCACATATTCCCCCATCCACACATAAATAATAGAGGAAACAGCAACCGCAAAAATAACTAAGAAAACACTTCCTATCATTACAGAAATAGATTTTTTGTTAACCCTCTCCTTAATATTATTTTTAATCATAAAGAATAATGTATTGGGAAACCTTTAAAATCTTTTATTACTTACATAATCTATATTAACTCATTCATCCATAAAAATAATTATGGATGAAACATATGAGAGAGTTAAAACAGGTATTCCTGGATTGGATGATTTGCTTAATGGTGGTATACCAAAAGGACATGTTGTTTTGGTTTCTGGAGTTGCAGGAGCAGGAAAAACAACCTTCTTATCTCAATACTGCTGGTATGGATTGCAACAAGGGGAAAGAGCATTGTTTATTACCTTAGAAGAGATGCCGGAAGAGATAAAAGGAGATATGAAGCAATATGGATGGGATTTTGACAGGTATGAAAAAGAAGGCAAATTTAGGTTGGAGTATTTTGATCCTTTTGAGTTGAGTGATATGAGCCATAGGTTAAATGATTTAATAGAGGTCAATAAGTTTGATAGAGTTGTTATAGATTCTCTTTCTTTGCTTGGTATGTATATAAAAGATGAGTTTGAGATAAGAAAAAAACTATTTAAAATAGTTCAGGGCATTAAGAAATCTGGAGCAACCACATTAATTTCTGGAGAAGTACCAGAACACGAACCAAAAAAGTTGTCAAGGTATGGAGTAGAGGAGTTTGTAGTTGATGGGGTTATCGTGCTTTACTATCACAACATGAGCGATGGAAACTTCGGAAACATAGAGATAAGAAAGATGAGAAGGACAAAACATGCTCATGGAACATATCCAACATTCATAACTAAAAATGGGTACGAAGTAAGTACAGAAAAGTTATGATTAGGTATGTTGATATATTTAATATATAACTACACCATAAAGTATATATAGGATGAAAACCTAATAATTAACATATAAGTTTGATAGGAGGATATTCATGCCGAAATCGAATGTTGATGATATGCTTAAAGAATTAGAGAAACTTGCTGAGGAAATAGATGTGCCAACAAAAAAGAAAACAGGTAGAAAAAGAAAGAAAAACTCAGTTGATGAAGACACCCTAAAAGAGGATTTGGACAAGGTAAAAGAAATTAAGAAATCCTTAGATGTGTTGGAGAAGGAAGTGTTTATAAAAATAAACAATCCTGATAAGATTGTTTCGAATCTTGTAGAAGGTAAAAAAATAGTAAAAGAGATAACTACTAGTTTAATGGCCTTGACTAAACTAAATAAATTAAGAGATGAGATAATTGCAAAATTGGAGAAGGATATAAATAATTTAAAAGCCTTGTCTAGAGAGATGGAACAAGAACTCAATCTTGAAGAATACTCAAAAACACTTGGCGAGGAAATTCCTACTTTAAACCAAGAAGTTATTAACCAATACATCGACACTATAGAAGAGGACATAGAAGAAATAAGAAGATACATAGGTATTGCTAAATAATGATGAACTATTATAAAAAGAGGTGGTGTAGAATGAAGTTTTTAAAGGGACAAAGTGCAACAGAATATTTGATGACGTATGGATGGGCTTTATTGGCTATAGCAATAGTTGGAGGATTGCTTTATATGTATGTGTTCAGCAACAAAGAGTGTCCTGATGCAGTAAGGCCAGCATCGCAGCAGGATATAATAATTCCTGCAAATCAATATCAGGTATACACTAATGGAAGTATAAAATTCATCCTAAAGAACGGAATGGATAAGACAATAACTGTCAAACAAATAGATGTAGACGGCAATAGTTGTGTTTTAGCGACACCTATACAGCTAGCACCAGGACAACAAACAACTATAGATTCAGATACTACTTCTTGTTCAACTGGAACATTGCAGGCAAATCCATCCAATGAAAACGCATGTGTTGAGGTTAGTGTTGATGTCGTATATGATGTACAAGACGGGCTAACCGGAGTGAAAAAATCAAGGACAATCCTGACTAAATCAGTTGCTCCATAGCTTTATTTAAGGGCTTTGCTCTTTTTTCTTTTCTTATTATATATGTTTTCTCAATTCTTATTCCATATTTGTTTTTTATATATATTCCCGGCTCTAAAGTTATTGTCATGTTCTTTTTTAACACAGTGTTTGAATTAAAAAAGGGCTTTTCATGTACCTCTATTCCTATTCCGTGTCCAAGCAGGTGGTGGTGATAGAATGACGCTTTTCCATATTTAGTAAGTTTTTCCTTTGCATAATGTGTTATTTCTTTAACACTTTTTCCTTCTTTTGCTATGTCTTCTAACTCCATAAGTAGATGAAAGATCTCGCTAATCTTATCTTTAACTTCTCTTTTTTTACTTAGACTTATAGTAGTATCATTACAATAACCTTTGTATTTTGCCCCTACATCTATTAAAATAACGTCTTTTTTTGAAGGAGAATATTGTTTAGGAATGTGATGTATACTAGAAGTATTCTTATTATACGCGACAATAGGTGTAAAGGCATATCCTTCTCCTTTGATTTCCATTTCTCCCTTTAAAATTTTAGATACTTCATTTTCCGAATAAGAATCGATTAATGACAGCGCTGTTAATAGTATTTCATCGGTTATCTTACCTGCCTTTTTCATTTTATTTATTTCTTCAATAGATTTTATTTGTCTCAGTTCATTTACGACTTTAGAAATGTCTTTAAATTTAAAAGTAGACTTGATTCTTTTATATTTCTCATAAGATATATCATTCAAATATATTCCATAATATGATTTTTCATCTATTTCTTTTGGATGTTGTATAACTTCCGATTTAAGATTATTCCAGACAATGTATGCAAAAACATCATCTTTATTCAAACTTCTATCCTTAAAGAAGTAATATTTTATGTTTTGAAAATCAAAGATCAAGACAGCATTGACTGTATATTTATCAAAGATATTTTTTACTATCTCTTTACCCTGAGAGGTTAGATACATAAAATAAAAGAAATAAAAGTAAAATTAAAAAGATATTCATTTCTTCTTTCTTCTTTTCTCAATTTTTTCTATACCTATTTTCTTAACCTTTGCTTTATATACTTCTGCAGGCATCCAAGACGGTCTGTTGTCTGGTGCTTTTACTTTTACTCTACTTCCTTCATATATATGTATTTTATTTGTTCCTCTTTCCCTTAATCTGATCTTCTTGTGTCCTCTGTTTGCAGCCTTTAGTGCTGCTTGTCTTGGTGTTTTACCTGTAAACACACCTAGTTCGTTTCCTTTTTCATCCAACAAGACAAAGTACCTTTTTTCTCCTCTTGCCATACATACCTACCTCCTTGGCTTCATCACTTTATACTATATATTAGATCTTTATCCTTTATATATTTATCGGTTATCATTTTATAGAAAAAGCAAACCAACAAGTTAATTTTAAAAAATTAACCTACATATCCCATTATCTCTGCTGGCTCTTTTAGTGCCATCTTCTTTGCTTTTTCAACCCTTTCTTTGTATCTTTGTATGGTTTCTTTATCAACAGAGGGTTTAATTGACTTTAATGCCTCAAGAAAATCTTCCTTTGTTACTTCCTTAGCATTAATGTTTTTCCTTAAAGCAATGATCCCTGCTTCTTTACATAAATTTGCAAGATCTGCTCCAACAAATCCATCAGTTAATTCAGCAAGTTCTTCCAAGTTAATCTCTTTACTTAAAGGCATGTTCTTTGTGTGAACTTCCAAAATCTTTAATCTTGTTTCCTTATCTGGAACAGGAACATAAATTTGTCTATCAAATCTTCCCGCTCTAAGTAAAGCAGGATCTAAAATGTCTGGTCTATTCGTAGCAGCAATAACCACCACATTTTCCAATTTTTCTAAACCATCTAACTCTGTTAATATTTGGGTTAATACTCTGTCAGTTACTTCACTACTCAATCCCAGGCCTCTTCTTGGAGCAATTGCATCTATCTCATCTATAAATATTATGGCTGGAGCAACTTGTCTTGCTTTCTTAAACACATCTCTTATTTTCTTCTCGCTTTCTCCAACCCACTTATTTAATATTTCTGGGCCTTTTATGTATATAAAGTTGGCCTCTGATTCATTAGCAACCGCTTTTGCAAGCAAGGTTTTCCCTGTGCCAGGCAATCCGTAAAGCAAAACACCTTTTGGGGGTTCTATGCCCATTCTCTTAAAACTCTCTGGATTTTTCAAAGGCCATTCGACCATCTCTCTTAATTGTTGTTTAATGTCTTCCATACCTCCTATATCATCCCATCTTATGTTTGGTATCTCAACTAAAACCTCTCTCATAGCAGAGGGTTCAACATAGTTTAGAGCATGCTTAAAGTCTTGCTCTGTGACATAAAGATTTGTTATGTCTTCATCGTTAATTTCGTCCTCGTTTTTTTCTTCAAGTAATCTCCGAAGAGAATTCATTGCCGCTTCTTTAACCAATGCTTCCAGATCAGCACCTACAAAACCATGAGTTAACTTTGCCAAATTATCTATCATTTTTTCTACACTCTTATTTACAATCTCTCCTTCATACTTCTTAAAGAGCTTTAATATATTGAAAACAGATTCTATGTCCTCTTCACTTTGTTTTTTGAATCGTTCTATGAT
>WAOB01000114.1 GCA_015521505.1 Nanobdellati archaeon
CTTATTAGGTGATCCTTGGTTAATGTATTGCTTTCTAAGGATTTATCTTTTATTTGGTATATGTTCTGTTTGTTAATTTTTTTAACTTCTAGAAGGTTTTCCTTTACTAATATATTTAATAATTCGTTGATGTTTTCTAATTGTTTGTTGTGTTTTTTAAGTATCTCTTCTACCTCTTTGCTTGTGAATTCCTTATTTCCAAGCTCCTCTTTCAATATTCTATATCTTATTCTTATCCAAGGTTCAAAAGATTTTAATGACATAGATATATATAGGGTATTAAAATTTAAAAAACTATAGGTTAAATACAATTTAACCTATAGTGGTTTGTTTTAGATCGTAACATCATCTTTTTAAAATTATATATATTAAAAATTTAATATATTTTTAGTAATGGTGGTTTTATGGATCATGAACATAATCACAAGGATGTGGGGAAGGAAAATGATGGTAAGAAAGATAGGCATCATAAACACAATCACGAAAATGAGCATTCTAATCATAAAGGAGTTGAGCACAATCGTAACAATCACGAGCATCACATAAAAATCACCCTAAAACTGGGCAATTTAGATTGTCAAAGCTGTGCTGTAAACATTGAGAAGATGGTGAAGAAAAAAGTGAAGGATGTTCACGATATAAGTGTTAATTATTATACAGGCAATGCAATAGTACATTTAACCTCTCATGATTCATTGAATGAAGTTATAGAAGTTATAGAAAATATGGGCTATGAAGTAGTTAATAAAAGAGAAGTACTTAATCAACATGAACACTCTATGGAGCATTCTAATCATGAAGGACATGAACATCATGATCACGGTTTTGGACATGTTAAAAAAGAGGTTGAGCATTATTCAAAGATGGTAAAACTTGCTTTTCTATTCTTCATTCCCTCTGCTTACTTGTTTTTGGCAAAGTATTTTTCTTTACCTACTATAGAGAATGATTTTGCAAGATTCTTTTTAGAGTTTTTATTAACCACTGGTATGCTTTATGCTGGTAGAAGGATCATGGTTTCTGGTTATATCGGGGTTAAAAATCTGAATCCAAACATGGATTCTTTAGTTTTTATAGGAGTGATGGCTGCTTATTTATATAGTACTGTTTTGATGTTCCTTAACTTTTATGGTTATTCATTGAAAGAAGTTTATTTTGATACTGCAACTTTCATATTGTTTTTCATTTTGTTGGGTAAATACTTGGAGGCAAAGGCAAAGAACAAAACTATGGATGCTTTAAATAAATTGCTTGCTTTAAAACCGCAAAAAGCAATAGTTGTTAGGGATGGGAAAGAAGTGGAGATTAATGCGAAAGATATAAAAGAAGGTGATAAAGTAATAATAAAACCAGGAGATAAGGTTCCGGTTGATGGTGTTATTTTAGAGGGGCAAGCGGAATTTGATGAATCTGCTTTAACAGGAGAGAGTTTTCCGGTTTTCAAGAGAAAAGAAGATAGAGTTTTAGCTGGAAGTATATGTTTAAACAGCAGAGTGGTTATAAAAGCATTAACTGATGGTGATAAGACAATAATTGAAGAGATGATATCTACTATTAAAGAGGTAATGGAAAAGAAGACTGCCTTACAAAACTTAGCCGATAAAATCTCTTATTACTTTGTCCCTTCTGTTATTGTTATTGCGATACTCTCTTTCATAATGTGGTTTTTAGTTAAAGATTTTGCATTTGCTTTAATTGCTGCTATATCTGTATTAATTATTGCATGTCCTTGTGGTTTGGGATTGGCTATACCTTCAGTAATAGTTAACTCTATTGCTTTAGCATCTAAAAAAGGTGTTTTAGTTAAGGATATAGATGCTTTGGAGAAACTTCATGAGGTTGAGAACTTTGCTTTTGACAAAACTGGAACATTAACAAAAGGGGAGTTATTTGTTGTTAAAATAATTCCTCAAGGTAATTACTCAACAGATGATGTCTTGTTCTATGCTTCTATTGCAGAACAAGGTAGCAATCATCCAATAGCAAGAGCAATAATAAAACATGCTAAAGAGAAGAAAATAGTTATTGCCAAGGGGGAAAATTATGAGGAGATTCCTGGTAAGGGAGTAACATGTATGTATGAAGGTAAGATGCTTGCGGTAGGTAATAGAATATTTGTAGAGGAGATATCAGGGAGGAAAATTGAAGAAGAGGAGAGGGTAGGTAAGATAATGTATATTTTCTATGATAAAAACATGATAGGTAAGATTATTTTGGATGATGAGATAAAAGAGAATGCTAAAGAAGTTTTGGATTATTTAAGGCATCATGGCAAAAAAACATATTTGATTACTGGAGATCACAAAGACAATGCTTTGAGAATAGGTAAGATGTTAGGATTTAAGGAAGAGGAGATAAAGTATAGTTTATTACCTAAGGATAAGTTGAAAGTTATAGAGGAGCTTTCATCAAACGGTAAAGTTGCTTATGCAGGAGATGGGATAAACGATGCAATGGCATTGGCTAAATCAGATATAGGAATAGCTATGCCAGTAACGGAAATTGCTGTTTCTGCAGGTGATTTGGTTTTACTCAATAATAAAATAGACAGAATAGGATATTTATACGATTTAAGTAAGTATCATAAAAGAAAAGTTAAGCAGAACTTGTTTTGGGCATTCATATATAATGTCTTAGCTATACCTGTTGCTGCAGGTGTGTTGTATCCATTCACAGGTTTAATGCTAAAACCAGAGATTGCAGCTATAGCAATGTCTTTATCAAGTGTTAGCGTAGTGAGTAATGCTTTATTGATGAGGGTTTTGTTTAAAAGTAGGTTTGAGAAAAATGTTTTTAAGAAGTAACTTCATCAAGAGTTTTCTTTTTTCTTTCTTCTATGCTTTTTTCCTCATGGAAGGAATCTAACAAGTGTATGTGGATGTTGTAATCTATCTTCTTAAACTTTTTGGCAATGAAATCAAAGCTTGTCATAACATGAATCTTTGCAGGGTTTTTAACATCGTGATAAGCATAGGAGAAGATTGTTTTTAAGAATAAATCATCTGAGAAGTGCTTATTATATTCATAAGAGCAGAAGATTTTATCAAATAGAGCAAGATGCTCTTTAAAGCATGCTCTATAATTTTTTAGTTGCGTTAACAGTATGAAGTTAAACTTCTCGTGGTTTTTCTCTATCCATCTTAGTATTTTGCTATCCAAAGAAATGTAGAGCTCTTCATACATGTTTCTTTTAAGTAATGTTCTATAATCATAAAAAACGCTCTCTTCTGATGCTAATCCCTTAAAAAGTAATTTTGTTTTATCGTAAAGATAAGTTTTCTCTGTAGGTGTTAGGGAATAGTATTTGCTTAACCTATCTTTAAACAAACTCCACGAAACCAAAACCTCGGATGTTATGATGAGATAAGGTACTTGGTTATTGTTTTCCATTATAATTATTTGGGTGAGGGAGTATATATTTTTATTGTGACATTTTAATTAGCTTGTTGTGTGATTAAATACCCACAAAAACTTTAATATATTTTCCCTTCTCTATATTCTTTATGCATGGAAAATATTTGGTGTATGTTTTGCTGGCTGTTATTCTAAACATTATGATTTCTTATCAAACACCAGTAGTTATTACAGACATTTATGATTCTCCTGATCCTTTACCTTATAATCAAGGAAACATTACGATAACAGCAGTTGTTAATAGAATTGACTCACCAGAAACTAATGTTTTACTACAGATTCTCTCTCCAGAAGTGGTTAATGTTTCTTACTATAAGAAAGAGTTTATTGACAGCCAAAGGAACAAATACTACTTTACTTTTGATCCTTCATTAATTGGCACTTATTCTTATAGGATTTATGCAATAAATGACAACAACGAAACTACATTATCAGAAACTAAAACATTTGAATCAGCAACATTCCCTTATTTTGAAGCAATAATTTATGACTCAAAGGTTAAGTGGGATTATGGCAATGTAACTTTTAACATAACCATGAGGAAATGGGAACAAAACAACATAAGTTATAATGTCTCTCATGTAATTGTTATGATATATTATCCAGAAGTGGTCAATATAACTTTAACCAAAACCTATGAAGAAGGAAACTTTTCTTATTGGTATGGCGAGTTTGATCCAAAGGAAAAAAGCTATTACATCAAAGGAGATTATGATCCTTTATACAGGTTTAAAGTTTTTGCTAATGATACTTTTGGGAATATTTCAATTTCAGAAGAGAGAACTTTTATATCAGAGACATATTATCCTGTAATAAACAAGTCATACATAATTCCTGGAAAATTTATCTCTATAGGGGTTAATGTTTCTATCTTTGTTGTGGTTTATGATGAGACCAACTATACAAATAAAAGTTCAAATATAAACCTAACTGAAATTTATCTTTTAGAGCCCGATTTGTCCTTAAGGATAGAAAATATGACAAAAATAAACAAAACCCACTATGTTTTTAACTTTACCCCGGCAAAGGAGGGAGATTATTTCTATAAAATTTATGTTTACGATGAAGAAGGAAATGTTGTAGAAAGTCCTTATTATGGATTGTCCACCTCACCAGCAACCTATGATGTTATAAACATCTCTGTGAAGATAAAGCCAAGTTGCCAGGCAAGAATTTTCCTCTTGCCAGATGAAGATAAGCTCCTAGTCAACACAACCATAATATGGTTAAGTATATTTGAAAACATAGGCAATGTGCCTTTGAATGAAACAACAAACATATCTATAGAGAAGGATGAGATATTACCGGGAGAGGAGAAGTTTGTTATAATTCCTCCAAATATTTTCGCCTATTCTAAAGATGAGGAAGAAGAAGTGGACATATTAGATGATACTTTCTTCTTCTTAATCTGGTTTACTCATGGTTTGCCTTTAGGTAATTATACTGCAAGAACCTATTCAAGTTTTTGGGCTAATGTTTCTTATGAAGGAGGTTATTTTTATTGTAATGGAACTGTTAATGATACCGTTAAGTTTGAGTTGGTTGATGCAATAGGAGAGTCAAGACCCTCACCATTTTTAGTAATAAGGGAAATGCCAGAGCAGATTTCACAAGATCCTGATTGTTTAACAGATGAAAACCGATGTATCTCTACTAAAATAAGGTTGATATTGTTCAATAGAGGAGATAAAGTTGCTAGAGATATAACTGTTAAGGACACAATAAACCTGCTTTCCTGTTCTTATGATAATACTTCTTATTGCCAGGATGTTAAAGTTAAATGCTTAAACTCTTCCTCATACTTTTGCGAAGTAACAACAAACCAATCTGTAGAAACAGCATCTTTACAGTTTAACATAACAAGAGAAATAGGACCAAGAGATTATGTTATTTTAGAGTATTTATTGTATCCTCCAAAAAGTATGCTTGTTTATAATGATTCCATTTATAGATTTAACCTTCAAGGAAGGCATAAGTACGGGGATGATACAACAAAATATATTATACAAGAGAACGATTTGAGATATAACAAAGAGGAGTATAAATTACTTTATCTTAGAGAACTACCTTCTTTTATGTTTGATTTAACCGTCTTGTCATCAAACACAACAGAAAAAAGAAGAAGTTTCTCTGTTGAAACAGAGGAAGAATTTCTTATATCTGCACGATTCATTTCTGATGTCTCAACAAGTAATTGGGTTTTGAATGTAACATTCCCAAAACCTTTTACTTTGAAATCATGCTCTTATGTTTCTGGTCCAACATGCTCATGCAGTATAGACAACATAACAAATGCAGCAGTGTGTTACGGTTCTCAACAAGTTAATAAAGAAGATGTTGTAGAGTTTAGTATAAAACTTCAGAATAACATAAACTCAGAATATGTTTTACCAACTTTTGCGAATGATACAACTTATTTTTTTGATGAAGACTTTTTACCAGGTTTATTTGTTATTTCCATACCTAAAAATGAAATTCCTCTACCCGTTCCTCAACCAGTACCTGAGCCAACACCCCAACCAGAACCTCAACCAGAGCCACAACCAGAAACAGGTCCTGAAATAAACCAGCAACATCTGCCAAAAGTAGAAATAGTCATAAGACCTTTGAATGAAAGTTACGTTGTTTATCAAGGAGATATCTTTCCAACTTATTTTGAGGTAGAGAATATAGGAAATGTTACTGCAGAAAACATAACTATAGAGGCAATATTGCCTTCTGATTTGTGGGATCAAAGTAGATCATACATAGATGTTTTAGATCCTGGAGAGAAGGTTAATAGAACTTTGATGTTTTCTATAGATGAGAATGTTGCTCCTGGAGTTTATGTTATTCCTGTTAAGGCAATGGTCAAGGATTCGATAGCAGATATAACTTATATTACTATAAAGGTTTTGTTCGCTAAAAAACTTGCTAAACTTAAAATTCTAGAAACTGCTTATGAAGTTGAGATAAAAGAAGGAAGTAATTTAACTTTACCTGTTTTGATAAAAAACATTGGAAAAAAAGTCTTGCATAATGTTTCAGTGAGGTTAGAAAATATTGAGGAATGCTTGGAAGGTTTTTCATCGACAAAAGAAAAACTCAATCTAAATGAATCTAGAACCATCTATGTGAATATGAAAGCGAAAGAGGTTAAATCAAAGCAGTGTAAAGCCATACTTATTGCTTATTCTGATGAGGATGCATATGATTTTTCGCCTTTAATAATAAAGATTTATCCTAAACCTGCTTTACTTCCCTTAAGGGAAAACCTAACTCCTTTAATCTCGTTGTTATGGACTCTTGTATTTATTTTATATGCTGTAATCAGGAAAAGAAAAGCAATGCGTGGAGAGAGGCCCAAATCAAAGGTGCCAAGGTTGATACTTTACTTGTTGCTTTTAGGAGAGATAATAATTATAATTTATATTGTTTTGTGGATATTTGGATTAGTGGTGTTATTATGAGGTGGTATGGAGATATCATTAGGTTTTTTGATGATAAAGGTAAAGAACTTTTAAGAAGAAATTTTAGTGTAAAGTACTTAGGTTTGGCAGTTGATTACAAAAACTTTAATGATAAGGAGTTTGATGTTTCGGGATTTGATTTCCTTATGTTGTATGTTGAAGAGGATTCTAACCATCTATCTAAGATTAAGAAATCAAAAAAATTGTTGGATAAGATAAGCATAGATGCTAAAGGTATAGTCTTATTCTCACAAAAATACGAGGTTTTGAGAAATGCTGTTGATAAGCATCTTGTCGATGCTATAGTCGATTTACCGTTAAGCTTTGAAATGTTTAATATTGATGAAGTTCTGATTAAGAAAGCAGCAGAAAACAATGTCTCTCTTATTTTCAATTTCAAAACCTTTACATCATTATCGAGACAATTAAAGGTAAAATATCTGAGAAATATGAGGAAGATACTTCAAATAGCATGTAAGAAAGATGTTAAAGTTTTGGTTGGAAGTTTTGCAGAGAACTTTTATGAGTTAAGAAAGCCAAGAGATCTGTCTTCATTCTTATATGTTACTTATAGAAACTTAGGTTTTTCCTTGAAGGGAAGTAGCAATAATTACTATTGGTTCTATGACTTTTTAAAAAAGATGAATATGAAAGAAAGAATATATCCCGGATATTATGTTTTTAAAGGTGAGGAAAATGCTCAAACCGACATTAAGAGATAAGAGAAGATATGTCATAATTAAATATTTATGCGAAAGAGATGAAAAATTAGACATTGAGGATTTAATCTCTACTCTATGGAAAAAATCATATGAATATGGTGGTTACAGCTTTATAGCAAATAGTAATCTCAATATATTGAAGGATTTATACTTTAAAGATAAAAATATATTTGTTGTTAATGTTAAACCAGAATATGTTGAGGATTTAAGATTTATTTTAATGAACATAACATCAATAAGAGATAAGAGAGTTTTGATGTATGTGATAGGAGTTTCAGGTACAATAAAATCTGCAAGGAGAAAATATATAGAAGGAAGTGAGGATTAATGGATATTTTAAACTTGTACGGGTATATTTTGCTTGCCAACACCCTATTTTTTCTTGTTTTGTTTAGTTATAGCGATTTGAAAACATCTTTAATAGATGCAAGATATGTTTATACTATGCTTATTATAAGCTTTATTGTTCATCTTGTTTTTGCATTTCTTCTCAAAACTTATACTTATTTACTTTATGCATTTGCAGGTAGTTTTATATTTTTCTTTCTTGGTTATGTTCTTTATTTTTCATCTAAATGGGGGGAAGGAGATGCTTTGTTGTTAGGTAGTGTTATTTTTTCATATCCTTATCCCTTTTTTGTTCCCCTACAACTTGAGCTATTTTCAAAGGTTGTCTATTATTGGTATGTTCTATTCTTTAACATGTCGTTTATAGGCGTTTTCTATTCTTTGTTATATGCCTTTATTTTTTCTTTAAGAAATAGAATCTTCTATAAAGAATTTTTTAGGTATGCTTTAAGTTTGAAAGGCCTCCTTTATATTTCTTTGATTTCCCTCATTTTGAGTGCTGTTATTTATATGATCTTTAACCAGGTCCTCTTGTCTCTCTTAGGATTCATTTTATCTTTTGTCATGTTTTGGATTTTTGTTTTTTCTAAACTATCAGATGAGATTCTTTTCACAAAAAAAATCAAATTAAAAGATGTTCAAGAAGGAGATACAGTTATAGGTAAATTTGATAAAGCAAACTTTCATGGAAAGAGATTGGATGCCATAACAAGAGAAGATATTTTGAAGCTTATAGATGCCTATGGACCTAATAAATTAGTTGAGGTAAAGGATATGGTCAGGTACATTCCTTCATTCCTTTTAGGTTTTGTTTTTACATTGTTTTTTGGTGATATCCTCTTTACTTTATTGATCTAAACTTTCTGCTAACAATTTCAGTATTTCTTTGTTGGTGGTGTTTGCTTTTTTCACAACAATGTTCTTTTGAGGATGTTCATTTAAATTACTTTTTATTTCCTTTTCCAAATCTCCTATGAAATCATCATCAAGAGAATTACCTATTCCTCCACCTAAAAATATAGTGTTTATGTTGAAAAGTTGATAAACAATGCTTAATCCTCTGCTCAATACAGGTAGAGTTGTAACTTTGAAGAAATCTCTATCTTTTTGAAATATCTCTACAGGGTAGAGGTTTGATTTATTTATTACACTGTATTTTTCTATTATTCCTTTTGTTCCAATCTCCTCCTCTAATGTCTTTTCGTTTATTTTAATATGGCCCACCTCGCCTGCAAATCCGTTATCACCATAAAAAATCTCTCCTTTATAGATTATCCCCATACCTACACCAGTTCCCCACACTATAGCGATTAGATTGGAGATGTTATATTTTTTACTTAAGGCAAATGCAAATGCATTTGCATCATTCTCTACTATTAATTTGTTTAGACCTTTTAGTTCTTTTTTAAAGTCGATCCCATTTATAAATTTTAAATTTGGAGAATTTAGCACTTTACCGTCTTTTATGTATCCTGCAACAGACAAATAAGCCATCTTGACTTCGTTAGTGTTTATTATGTTTTTTAACATTAAGAGAAACTTCTCTTTTGTGGTTATGTCATACTCATTATAGTATATTTTTTTATGCTTTTCAATGTGTCTGTAATTAAGAACAAGGTATTCTATTTTGCTTCCACCTATATCTACAGCCAAGAGT
>WAOB01000115.1 GCA_015521505.1 Nanobdellati archaeon
CTTATAATTATAATGTGGTGAAGTTTCATGAGTTTGAACAATAGAAGCGTGGTATCACTAGTAGTTACTTTGGTCATCATTGCTCTCTTGATACTATCAGGTCCAGCTAGAGCTGTTGATATAGTTTTAAAAGTACCTAAAAAGATTACAGAAGGTGACGATCTAAAATTAAACGTTGAAATAAAATTGTACAAATCTGATCTGTTAAAAGATTTTAACAAAATCAGAATAATAATAACATATGAGAACGAAACTCCTGCCAAAGTATTTGAATTCTACATAAATGGTACTAGAATATCTCCTAATATTAACATCAAATTTAGTGCAATCAATGTTCCATTCCAACCTTATGGATATGGATATGCATATGGGTATGGATATGGATATACACCTGAAAAAGGATACGGTTATCAGTGGATAACAGGTAGCTACGGATATGGTTACGGATATGGGTATGGTTACGGATATGCTTTCATAACACAACCGGGTGGTATCTTAAATTATACGATAACTATACCATGGAACACTCTAAAATTAAAAACCGGAAAGTATAAAATTTATGTAGAAATTGTTTTAGACGGAAATAAAAAGTTCCTAACAAAAGAACCTGTAGAATTTGAAATTGTATCTAAACCCATACCTCCACCTCCTCCTCCACCAGAAATTAAACCAGGTATTATATTAGGACCTACAGGTTCAGTAGAAGTAACGATCGATATTCTATCACCAGGAACTGAATTTGAAATAGAGATTGTAAAGGAATCTCCTCTAGCTACTTATCTTCATATGGTTCGAATCTTAGCTAAGGATTGGATACCACCACAAGTTATCACCATAGAACCTATAGAAGAAATACCGAAAGATGTACAAAAACCTGTTGAAAAAGTTTACAAAGTTTTTGAGATTAAACATAAACTTAAAGTTGGAACATACGAAGTTGAAATCGAATTCTTTGTTGAAAAAGAATGGTTGGAGAGAAACAACTACGTGGATGCTGTTCTTTCAAGATATGATGAAGAAAGAAAAGAATGGATAGAGCAACCAACGGAATTCATTAGGGAAGATGCTAAGTATAAATATTACAAGGCAAAAGTTGAAAGGATGAGTATATTTGCGATAATAGGTAAAGTTATACCTGTTGTTAAACCACCAGTTGTTGATGAGGAGCCTCCATCCTTAATAGAACAGAAACAAGATAAAGATGAGATAACAGTAGGAGAAACGATAACTTTAGTAACGAGATGGAAAGATAACGTTGAATTATCTAAAGCAGAGTTATATGTTGAAAAGGTTAAAATAGATGAAACAAAACTAACCGGTAAAGAAGATGAAGCAATATTCAAGATTATTGCTAAAGAGGAATGGTCAGGTAAAACTATTTGTTGGTACGTCGTAGCCTACGATAAGGCTGGAAACAAAGCATCTTCTCCGGAAAAATGTTTCTCAGTTAAACCAAAAGTTGTACCTATAGTCATAGATAAAGAACCTCCAAAATTGGTAGAATATGGACAAGATAAGGATGAAGTATCCGTAGGTGAAACTGTAACAGTATATGCAAGATGGACGGATAACGTTGAGTTAGATAAAGCTGAGTTATATATCGAAGGAGAAAAAGTTGATGAAACCAAATTAACTGGAAAAGAGGATACTAGTGAATTTACAATAGTTGCGGAAGAAAGATTTGCTGGTAAAAGTGTTTGTTGGTATATAACAGCTTATGATAAAGTTGGTAACAAAGCAAGTTCTCCAGAAAAATGTTTCTCAGTTAAACCTATAAGACCAGGAATACCTATTGGAATTATAGTAATAATAATTATAATAGTAGTAATTATAGCAATTATAATATATTATCTAAAATACGTTAAGAAACGGTAATTTAAAATTTTTATTTTTTTTCTTTTATATATTCAACAATATTAAGCAACACACCTACAACCAAAAAATAATACGCATAGATGGCGATTTTGTTCGCTAAAGTTTCGTTACCAAAAGCTAATAACATTGCTGCGAGAATAAGACATCCTATAGCTGCCATTACAGGATATCTTGGATCTATTTTAAATATCAAAGATAATATGAAATATAAAGTAAAAATAAATAGCGTCCTGAGCTCTTCATTCTCACGGTATTCAAACATGAAATATATTATAATTATGCTAATAATAATTATAAGTGTTGTTTTAATTACTCGTTTGATTTTCATGATAAATTAAACTAAATCTAAATTTTTTCTGAAATAACTTTTTAAGCCAGCTTTTTCCAACTCTTTGTATATTTCTTCCTCGTTTTTAGTTTTATTTCTTATAGATCTAATCGTTTCAATTTTTTCCCATGGAAATACAACCCATCTATCCGTTTCCTTAACATAATAATCTGGAGTTATCTTTGACCATGGTTTTTTAAGTAAAGTAGCAACCTTATAAAAATTAACGTTTCTTTTTTTTAATTCTTCAATAGCTTTTAATATACTTTCTCCTGTATCTGCAATATCATCTACGATTAAAATTCGTTTCCCATCGATACCTTCAGGAAAATATAACACAACAGGTCTTCTAGATGTTTTACCAATAGATGTATAAAATTTTATTCTCGTAACTAATATATCTAAATCCAAATAATCGGATATTAGTCTTGCAGGAATTAAACCTCCACGAGATATAGCAAGGATGTAATCGAATTTTACTCCGTCTCGTTTAATTCTCTTAGCTAATTCTATGCAATAATTCTCAATCTCATCCCAACCCAATGTTAGGTACTCTATCTTCATAAATGTTTTTCAACCTCTTCAATCTTGGGATCGACTTCTACATATTTTTCGTACATTCTAAATATGATCTCCGGATCCTTCAACGCATGTCCAGTAACTACACATACAACTTTTTCATCTCTATCTATAATACCTTCTTCAAGTAATTTTTTCAACCCTGCTATACTAGCAGCAGATGCAGGTTCGACACCAATTCCTTCCTTTCTAGCTAGGAGTTTCTGTGCTTCAATAATTTCTTTATCACTAACAGCTTCAGCATAACCATTCGATTCTCTTATCGCCTTTAGAGCTCGTGGAGCATTAACAGGGTTTCCGATTCTTATAGCGGTTGCAATTGTTTCAGGTTTCTTTATTGGAGTTATTTCAACACTCTTATTTTTAACTGCTTTAACTATAGGTGATGCTCCCTCAGCTTGTATTCCTATCATTCTCGGAACCTTATCAACGAGTCCATATTTATAGAATTCTTTAAAACCTTTCCATATTGCATAGATGTTTCCCGAATTACCAACTGGAACAATAACCGTATCAGGTGCTTCGTAGTTGAGTTGTTCAACAATTTCATAACCTATTGTTTTTTGACCCTCCAATCTCCAAGGATTTATGGAATTAAGCAAATATATGTTATGCTTTGAACATATTTCTCTAACAATTTTTAATGCTTTGTCGAAATTTCCTCTTATACTTATAACTTTAGCACCATGTAATATGGCTTGAGCAAGTTTACCTATGGCAATCTTTTTCGATGGAATTAGAACATAACATTTTATTCCAGCTTTAGCAGCATACGCTGCAAGGCTTGCAGAAGTATTTCCAGTAGATGCACAAGCTACGGCTTTTACATTTAATTCTAAAGCTTTCGATACACCAATTGTCATTCCTCTATCCTTAAATGATCCTGTTGGATTTAGGCCTTCGTTTTTTATGTATAATTCTTTCAGACCAAATTCTTTCTCCAAATTTTTTGCTCTAGTTAAAGGCGTACCTCCTTCTCTAAGTGTTACAATCTTAGAATAATCGATTATTGGCATTAATTCTCTATATCTCCATAGGTAAAAATCTCTACCTTCAAATGTTTTTCTTGATATATCACCTTTATATTCAACTATAATTTCGAGTAATCCACCACAAACTCTACATACGTATATTATTTCATCGGATTTATATATACGATTACATTTGATACATCTAACAGTTATTTTCTTCATTTTAGAATAGCCTTTAGCATATCAACATCTCTAACAATTCCTATTAATTCACCACTCGCTTCAATAACAGGCATTTGGTTTATCTTATGCTTTGCCATTTTTCTTGCAGCATTTGATATAGTGGTTCTTTTTGTTACTGTTACTATGTTTTTTGTCATGATCTTTTTTACAGGTTCCATAGGTAAATCGAGATAGGATTTCATCACATAGATAACGTTCTTGGAATCCCAACTCCATGCATCTCCTTCTGTTCCACCAATAACTTCAGATTTAACTATTTCGTTTCTGATTTCTATTGACTTCAAAATATCCGCATCTTCCATTATTCCAACCATATTTCCGTTCGAATCTAAAACGAGTAACGCTTTCTCTCCACTAAACTTCAAGATTTTATAAGCAACTCTTATAGGTGTATCTTCCCATATTGAATGAAAGTTCTTCTTCATATACTTTTCAACTGGTTCTTTTATGTTCATATTTGCTAATCCTTTCCATACGATATCACTTATTGTAATAATACCTATTAACTCGTCATCCTTAACCACAGGCATCCTTCTAAAGTTTTTCTCCAAAAATATTTTTGCAACAGTTTTAAGATCATCTTCCTCTCTTGCATATACTACGTCTTTCCTCATAACTAAAGCAAGCTGGGATTCGTCTGGTTTATTTATTATATCACTTCTTGTAACAATTCCAACGAGTTTTTTTGTCTTTCTTTTTACAACAGGTAATCCAGATACGTTGTATTTTAACATTAATTCCAATGCCTCTTTTGTATCACCAGGAACTTCAGCATAAATAACATTACGTGTCATTACATCTTTAACCTTCATGAACATCACCTCTATCAATTCCTTTTCTAATAACCATTACAGGACATGGAGCAGTTCTTATAACTTTTTCGGCAACACTTCCTATTAGAAATCTATTCAAACCACTTCTTCCAGAAGTTCCCATAACTATAAGATCAATACCTTTATCTTTTGCGAATTTAACAATTTCTTCATGAGGATTCCCGTACTTCAATACTGGATAAAATCTCAGGTTCAGATTTTTAACCTTATTTTCAACATTCTTTAAGGCTTTTTTACCTTCTTCTTCTAATATGGATTTTAAATTTTGCCATAACGTTTCATTGTTGATTGATGAGAATGCAGTCGTATCCACGACATAGATACAGTAAACTTCCGAATTTAAATTCTTCGCAAGTTTAATACCAAAATCAGCAGCGTTTTCAGCTATATCAGATCCATCTGTAGCTATTAATATCTTTTTAAACATATTTATCACCTTTCAGTAAAAATTGCTGACAAAACTTTATGGTATGTATTTATATACCTCTCGTTTGTAATAACTCTTCTCTCTTTAATGTTCTTATATCAATTCCACGCATAGCAGCTCCGATGTCTTTAGAAACCTCAACCAATACTGAAGGATCATCATAATATGTTGTAGCCATTACAATAGCTTCAGCCATTGCTTTTGGATTTGAGGATTTGAATATACCAGAACCTACGAATATACCATCTGCTCCTAACTGCATCATCATCGCAGCATCTGCAGGTGTAGCAATACCTCCAGCAGCAAAATTTACAACAGGTAATCTTTTAACATGCTTGATTTCGAGCAGAACTTCATACAATCCGTTTATTATATCTCTATATGAGAATTCATCAAAGAGTGGTTCATCCTCACATATTTCACCATTTAATCCCAAATCTTTTCTATATTTTATTGCAAGCCTTTTATAATTTTCGGCAAACGTTTTTGCTATAGTATAAAGTTCGTTTCTATCCATTTCCGAAATTTTTCTTATCGAATCGTTTATCAATCTCATATGTTTAACAGCTTCAACAACATTTCCAGTACCAGCTTCACCTTTCGTTCTTATCATTGCAGCACCTTCAAAAATCCTTCTAACAGCTTCACCTAAACTTCTAGCACCACAAACAAACGGGACTTTAAATTTATGTTTATTTATGTGGAAAAATTCATCTGCAGGTGTTAAAACTTCGGATTCATCAATAAAATCTACACCAAGTTCTTCTAAAATTTGTGCTTCAACAAAATGACCTATTCTAACTTTTGCCATTACAGGAATCGAAACGGCATCCATTATTTCTTGTATTTTTTCTACACTTGCCATTCTTGCAACACCACCACCGGCTCTTATATCAGCTGGAACTTTTTCCAAAGCCATAACAGCAACTGCTCCAGCATCTTCAGCAATTCTTGCTTGTTCTGCGTTTGTTACATCCATAATTACTCCACCTTTCAACATTTGAGCAAGTCCTCTTTTTAATTTTACGGTTCCAATAAGTTTCATAACACGATCACCTTAGGTTATTTCATATCTAATTTTAATTTTTTAGCAAAATCTATAATATTAAAATAAGAATATTTTATATTATCTTTATCACAAGTACAACTAGCTATCAGCTAGTTATTATAAAGTTTATTAGTGATATTTATTCTCTCCCCAAGGTGGTTTAATTTTTGTAATATTCAGTCATCTTGAGGAGATCTCCCGTCCCGTCCTCTTTTATTAGGAGGTTTTCATCGGGAGCATTCAAGAGGAACGAGACGCCCCATATTCTGATTTTAATAGCCTCTGCCCATTTGGGTTTAAATTTCACCCACATATTGAGCAGAGACGGGAGATTTCTCATCATATATTTCTGACCTAATTATTTC
>WAOB01000116.1 GCA_015521505.1 Nanobdellati archaeon
GTATCAGCAATGAGCATGGGGGCTCCAGATGTAAAATGTGCAAAATGTCATAAATCTATGGCTGGTGTAGCTAAATTAAAAATTAAAGGCCTACCATCCGAGTTTTATGTACCTGGAAAGAGTTATGAAGTTGAAATAACATTAATAAGTAACATTAAAAGTACAGGATTTTCTCAAGGAGGATTTGCATTTTACGCGAGCGCTGGAGAATTAAAGGTTGTTGATTCTAAAAATACTATGCTAGCAATAAGAGGGCCTTACAAATATATAACACATACTAGTGAAGGTAATGGTATGAGAACATGGAAATTGATATGGCAAGCACCTAAGAAACCTACGGAAGTTACTATTCAAATATCCTCTATCGCTTCTAATGGTGATGCTTCACCTTCAAACGATGCAATGGCAGTCGAAACTATCACGTTAAAACCTAAACCTACCGGAAAAGGAATGGGTTATGCTCTAATCATAATCGGTATTATATTGCTGGTATTTAGTATTGTTTATGGTCGAAAGAGGTGAGTATAATGAAAGTATCTAGACGTGATTTTATTAGATTTAGTGCTCTCGCAGCAGCTTTAGCATGTATAGGTGCTGGAGGATCAATAGTAGCTAGAAAAGAAGAAGTTGCAAAAATCGTTCCAATTAAAACAAAAGATTTTCCTGTTGGACAATGTAGATATTGTGCCGTTGGTTGTACAACAATAGCTGAATGTGAAGTAGATGAGACAGGAAAGGTTGTTAGAGTTATTGCAATTAAAGGAGATCCAGATAGCCCAGTAAATAGAGGGGCTTTATGTATAAAAGGATTCTTTTTAAATAAAGCGTTAGAATATAAAGAAAGACCAAAAAGACCACTTATAAGAAAAGAATGGATAAATCCCGCTACTGGAAAGCCTGATTTGAATAACTGTCCACGAGTTAAAGAAGGTATAACGACAAAAGATCCATTGGGTAGAGTTCCCCCAGAAGAAGATTTGAAGAAAAATTTTGTCGAAGTTGACTGGGATACAATTCTTAACTTTATTGCCGATGCTATAGAAAGAAGTATAAAGGAATATGGTAAATTCTCTGTTGCTTATTATGGAAGTGGTCAGTTAGGTACTGAGGAAACGCATGTAATTAACAAAGTATTAAAAGGAGGATTTATGCTGGCAAATAATCATATAGAAGGTCAACCAAGAATGTGCATGGCATCAGCAGTTGTCGGTTTTCTACAAACATTTGGTAGGGATGAACCATACGGTAGTTTTGATGACGTTGATGTACCAGATCCGGATACAGGAGTACATGCGAATACGTTTTTCATAATGGGTAGTAATACTGCAGAAGCTCATCCAATATTATTTAACAGAATTGCAACCCTAAAGTATAGAGATCCTGAGAATGTTAAAATAATACTTGCCGATCCAAGAAAAACAAGAGTTGGCGCTATTGCAGATTTATGGTTACCATTCATGTCAGGTAGTAATTTATCCTTGTTGAATGCAATGTTACATGTTATAATACTTGAAGCAAACAATATTAAGAGAGTTGTTGATGTTGATAATGCTATAGTAGAACTAAACGATGGCAGAAAAGTTCATCTGAAAGATATTGATTGGAAATATGTGGACATTAAATTTATAAGGAGACATTGTAATTTTGGAATAATCAAAAAAGTTCAGAAAGTTTGGGTATTGAGCGAATACGATGGTGGTAGGCAGAAGGTATGGGATCCAGCATATAAGATAGGGTTAAAAGCTGAATTTTATCCTAATCCAAAAAACGCTGACAAATATAAATCTGAAGAAGAAATAGAAAAAGATTGGTGGAAAGGTTTTGCTCTATACATAAAATTCCTTGAAGATTATAAACCGGAGAAAGTTAAAGATGTAATATTCAGAGGAGAGAAACCATTACTATTTGATAGGAAAAAAGGTGAATGGGTAGAAATTAAAGAAGAAGAAGCTATAAGATTAGCAGCGAAATGGTTTGCCGAAGGTATAACTATAAGCCTATGGACAATGGGTGTTAATCAAAACGTTCAAGGTGCATGGATAAATAGAGCGTTACATGCCTTACATTTAATAACAGGAAAAGCTGCAAAGCCAGGTAGACATTCGTTTAGCTTAACTGGACAACCCAATGCATGTGGGGGTATTAGAGCACCAGGTGCATTATGTCATGCGTTATTCTATGGAAGAGTTGTTGCTGATCCTGTAAATAGAAAAGAGGTTATCGAAATTTGGAGAAAAAGATTGGCAGATTATTTAAGAAAGAAAGGATATAGTGAAGAAGAAATTAAAAAGGAACTTGATAAGATACAAATACACGATAAACCAGGACCACATACTATTGAGATGTTTAGACGACTAGCAGCTGGTCAAATTAAAGTGATGTTCATATCAACAGTTAATCCTGGACAATCATTACCATATGCATACGTATATAGAGAAGGAATGTCTAGAGTTGAGAAAGGAAAACCATGGCCTTTAGTCATAACTCTCGAAGCGTTTCCAACTACAACTACGTTGTGTAGTGACATCGTACTACCAGCTGCAAGCTGGTATGAGAAATCATTTACATATGGAAATACTGAAAGAAGATATCAATATATTAGAAAAGTTGTTGATCCACCAAGTAAAGAAATGCTACCAGATTCGGTAATCTTTGCAATGATATTTAGAAAACTCGAGGAGAGAGGTTTATTACCAAAAGGTTTCGTATCATGTTTCTGGCCAGAAGAATATGGTAAAGACTGGGTTAAGAAAACAATTGAAAACGTACATAAGTTTGAATGGATCGATAAGTTTACTGAAAATATATGGAACGAATTAAGAGAATTGAGTAAAGATACGTTTTACGATTTAAGTGGAATGACAAGAGATATGTTAAGAAAGAAAGTTTCCGGATATAGATTACCATTACCTTCTGAGTATCACACAAATCCAGATGTTAAAGCGAGATATGATAAATACATGTCAAAGATAACCTATGCTTACCCATATGATCCACATATAGAGAAACAAACAAAGAAAGCGTTAGATAATCTTAAAAAATGGGCTCCAGTTTATGCAAAATGGGTTGAGAAATTAATTGAAGAAGAAAAGAAAGATTTAGAATATAAGAGAAAAGAAAAAGTACCAGAGAATTGGTGGGTTAGTTTCTATGCTGGATGTAAACCTGTCTATAAACGTAAAGCTTTACCAACAGGTGAAAAAGTACCAATAATAGATTGTCGTGCAATTATATGGATGAATCCTCATTGGGCAACGATTTATGATGAGAAAGAGAAGAGATTTAAGAAGTTTACAAAAGTTAGAATTATTAAACAGAGATTTAATCCAGAAAAAGCATATAAGGGATTAACACCAGGATATAAACCTTATGATAGGTATGAAGATATTGAAGCTGAAGTGATAGGAGATCCAGATAAAGATCTTAACGCATTGTTCACTTTGGTATTAAGTCCACCGGAAGTTCCAGGTGTTAGAATAGCGTATAGAAGACCAGATGGAAAAGATGAAGTAATAATAGATGCCAGCGAATACCCATATGGTTTCTGTACTGGAAGAGTAATAGAACATTGGCATTCTGGAACAATGACTTTAAGAGTTCCTGAAATTAAGAGAGTTCTACCTGAAGCTTATGTTGAGATAAATGCTAAACTTGCTGAAGAACTAGGTATAAAAGATGGAGAACCAGTAATAGTAGAATCTCCAAGAGCAAAGATTGAATTGAAAGCAAAAGTTCTTGATCCAAAGAAGGCATTAGGTGGTCCAAGATATGATTATCTATTTGCTCCATGGTTTGATCATAATAAACTGGTTTCATTCCTATTAAGAGATAATTTTGATCCATTTAGCTTTCAAGCAGATTATAAGATGGCAGCAGTTAAGATATATAAAGGAACACTACCTGTTAAACAAGCTGTACCTAAAAAGATAGTCGCATAATTTTTATTTTTTATTTTTTTTATGATAAAAAGACGAGAATTTTTAAAAATAACATTTTTAACATTCTTATCCTCAGTAGCATTTGCTAGTACCAATAGGAAGATTGAATACGATGAAGAAGTGATAAGACCACCAGGAGCTGTTAAAGATTTCTCAAGTAGGTGTATAAGATGTATTTCTTGTTTAAGTGCATGTACTCGTGTTAAGAGATATGCTATATCTTTAGCAGGTATTTCAAAGGGATTAAAAAATTTAGGGACGCCTGTTGTAGAAAATATGAGAGAATATCCATGTGATTTGTGCATGGAATGTACCAAAGTATGTCCAACAGGAGCATTGCAAGAGATACCTAAGGAAGAAGTAAAGATGGGGATTGCTGTTATTGATATCGATTTATGTTTGGGATGGAATTCTGATATATGTTTATCCTGTAGCAAGGTTTGTCCCTTTGCAAATGATGTATTTGAGTTTAAAAACTCAATGTGGGGAAATCAACCATATATAAAACCAGATAAATGTGTTGGATGTGGATTATGTGTTAAAGCATGTATAACTAAAGAACCTGCTGTTATAGTATATCCTATCAAAGAATATAAAAAAATTGAGAAAGAATACTTAACATATTTAGAATACGTGGAAAATTTACCATACATAAATAGGTACAAACTTGTATATGAAATAAATTTACCAAGAATAATGAAGATCGGCGTTGAGAGAGGCCGAGAAGAGATGGTTTTAAAGCAGTATAAGATTAGATAAGGATTATGATCATTGATAGAATTAGAAAAAATTTTAAATTACTGATATTGTTTATATTTGTTATACAGTTTTTTGGTATAAATATAGTATCTGGAAATCTTATAAGTTCAAAAGTATTAGATTTAGTATATATGACAGATATATTTTCAGGAATAGAGTTGATAATATCCTCCAAAAGCTTGAAATATCAACTTATATCGGGTTTAATTCTTATCATTACAATTTATATAATTCTTGGAAGAGCGTTTTGTGGATGGGTTTGTCCTGTTGATTTAATATTTTCATACACAAATAAAAAGAACAAGTATAAAATTTATAAGATTAATAATCGTATTCCTATAATAGTTGTTGTTATCACATTCTTCATACTAATCTCGTTTTTACTTTCTCAGCCAATCTTTATTACGTATATTTCACCAATCACTAATTTTTTCAGAATTTTATTTCTACCGTTTTCAAGAGTCGAGTTTACTTTAATAATCCTTTCCATCATTTTACTATTAGTAGTAATAATAATTGATAGATTGAATAAAAGATTTTGGTGTAAAGATTTATGTCCGATAGGCTTTATGTACGGATTATTAAACAAGATAAGCGTTCTTAAAATACAATTGGATAAAAAGAGATGCAAAGTATGTTATAAATGCAACGAATCTTGTCCAATGAGTATAGATATATTAAATACTACTAAAAGTTATATTTCTTCGGTAGATTGTATTTTATGTGGGAAATGTATTGATGCATGTAAACATAACGCTTTAAAATTTACTATAAAAACAATAAAAAAATAAAATTATTCCAGTGGTATATCTTTAGGAGGTTCGTGACATTTGCTACAATCATTTCTTTTATGACAATTCTGGCAGAATTGTTTATGTTGTTCGGGATTTTTTTCTCTTAATGGTATCTTATGAAGTCCGGCTCTCATATCTAACAATTTTGGAGCTTGGTGACATGTATCGCAAAAACCAACACCATGTAGTTCTGTTGTAACTTTTTCTTCAGGCTTTTTCTGTGTTTCTTGCTTAACTGTAGGTTTCTGTTGAGGTTGAGTTTGACAGGCTAAGGATAACAGGAGAAGAAAGAGTAAGAAAATTATTAGGATTTTTCTCACCATATTTTATTAAAATTTTTATTGAAAATTAAAACAATAATTATAATTCAAAAATATTTTTTTTAATCTCTTATACCATCATTTGTTATTGAAAATACAATTTCACCCTCAGGTAGATGAGGGGCATCAATTATTCTTGCAATTCTTTTACCACCTTTCGCTTTTCTTAAAAATATTCTATAAGTACATGTATGTCCAACTATATGTCCACCTATAGGAATAGAAGCATCTCCAAATATTATGTCAGGTTTAGCTACGACTTGATTTGTTACGACTATTGCAATGTTATAAGTTTCAGCCAATTTTTGTAACGCATGGAGATGTTTATTAAGTTTCTGTTGTCTTTCAGCAAGAGCTCCTCTACCTATATATTCAGCCCTAAACAATGATGTTAAGGAATCTATAATTATTAAACCAACATTCTTTTCTCTAATAATTTCTTTTACCTTATCGATTAAAAGCATCTGTTGATCACTACTATAAGCACGTGCATACGTTATATTTTCGAGAACTTTTTTTTCATCGAGATTTAAAGCCTTTGCCATCTGCATTATCCTTTCTGGTCTGAAAGTATTTTCAGTATCAATATAAATTGCCGATTTATTCAATCCTCCCTTATCTTCTGGCAATTGAACGTTTACCGAAAGTTGATGACATATCTGCGTCTTCCCAGAACCAAATTCCCCTGCAAATTCTGTTATGGCTTGCGTCTCTATACCACCACCAAGAAGAGTATCGAGATTTTTACTTCCCGTAGTTATTCTTCTTATCTTACTTCTTCGTTCTAGAACTTCAATTCCTGTTAGAAATCCCATCTTCAACATTTCTCTAGCAGCTGTAATTATTTTCAAAGCTTGACTTTCAGTTAATCCTACGGTTTCTTTAAGCTCGTAAACACTAGCGGTTGCTATTGCTTCTAAGGTATCGAAACCTGCCTCTATAAGTTTTTCAGCAGTTACTTCACCTACACCTGGAAGATCATATATCGAATATTCTTCTTTATCACCAACTTCCTTTTTTCGTTTTTTTGTAGCCATATTTATTAAAAAATAAAGAATCAAGCACTTATGGCTATTCTATTTTTATCTTTTCTTTTACTATTACCTTTTCAATACTTGTATCTGGATATTGGCCTTGTGAGTCTTTTTCATATTTTTTAACCATATCCCATATTGTTAGTAGAGCAATACAACATGAAACCAAAGCCTCCATTTCAACACCAGTTTTTGATACGGATTTTACAGTTGTTTCAACTTCAATATATGTATCTTTTATTTCGAAGGATACATCAACGTTTGTTAAATTTATATTATGACATAACGGAATTAGTTCTGATGTTTTTTTCGCAGCTAAAATAGCAGCGATTTTTGATACTGAAAACACGTCTCCTTTTTCCACTCTTCCTTCTTTAATTCTATCAATTGTTTCTCTTTTCAATTTAATTCTACCTACAGCTTTAGCTATTCTTACGATATCTTTCTTTTTAGAAATATCGACCATTTTAATCTCTTTCATAAATATTTTGTTATAATAATTCTTCGAAAACTTTATCAACAAGAGCTAATGAAAGAAACAGAAAGAAGATTGAGATAGAAATTAATACCTTTATTTCCTGCATGAATTGACTAACCTCTAATATTTTTTTAATCATCGATACTGATACTACAGATACTGGAAATATTATCGGTATTGATATTATTATAAACAACGTTTCTTTTGTTCTAGTAAACAGCATGAAAAGTGATAAAAACGTCAACATAATAGATAATGCAAACGTTGTAACGTTTAGTGCAAGATAAAGGTTCAGTAAGTTATACTCTATTTCGAAAAATGTTATAAACATTATGAAGAATATATTTAAAGAGGTAAAAAGTATTATATAATTACTTATAACTTTAGATATAAACAATTCGTATTCAGAAATCTCGGATAATATAAAAGAGTATAGTGTTTTCTTTTCTTTCTCAGCAAGAAACGTTCTATAGATG
>WAOB01000117.1 GCA_015521505.1 Nanobdellati archaeon
CTACTAATAATATTAATATTGAAATTAATTTTATAGAATGTTTTTCGTTATCTTCTTCCTTTTCTAATATTTTTGTTTTGTTTTCTTCTAATATTTTATTAGGTGTTATTGTTTTGTTGAGTAATTTTTTAGGTGGTGATCTTTTCATTAGCAGGATTTCAAAATTTGTATCTGTTTCTAATGGTAATTTACATAATTTTAATCTATTTAATCTACATAAGACAGAAAGATTTTTATAAATTTTTATAAAAGGTATTTCCAATAATGTGTTGTTTAGGTAAAATATTATGCTTTCTTTGTTTTGAATTATTTCTATTGTTCCGTTAGTGTTGTTATTAATCTTTCTAAATTTCAAAGAAATGTTTATTAGTTCATTCTTTATATTTATTTGGTATGTGCCATTACCAATTATTATTATTGTGTTGTTATTTGTTTCGTTTAGTATTATGTATTCCGGAAGCTGGTATTTTTCTTTTATAGGAGTTATTATCCCACCACCGCTCTCTCCTCCGCTTCCAGTAGAGGTGGTTTGTTGAGGTTTGTTTGTTATCTTTTCATACTCTATAATTATGAGAGGATCAGAAGTTAGATTTAGTAATACATATGCATAAGAGCCATTAATGATGGTCATGTTTCTTATGCTCCACCACGATGTTGTTTTGTTTAATATTATGTATTTTAAGTTGTATCCTGTGGGTATATTAAACCTCAATTTAACTAAAACTTCTTTTCCTTTTTTAGGAGATATATTTATACTTTCTTTTATACTTTCTATTATCTTATTAGAAGTTTCTTTCTTGCTATATTGTTTTTGCAATAGTGTTATGTTTAAAGGGAATATTGAGGTGTTAGTATATACACTTTCTATGTATTCGCTAATTGTTTTATCGTTTATGTTTATACAAGTTATGTTTATCATTTCTTTTACTGTGTTGTTGGCTTTATCTATTAAGGTTAAATTTGCTGTTGTGTTTATGCATTTATCCAATTCAATTATTGTTTGATTAGTTGTTATGTTGAAGATTGAGGAGTTTATACTAATTGTCCCTCTATAGAAATTTTTCTCATTTATGTTTAAGGGTATAATTATTTTTTCAAAGTTATATGATTTGTTTATTCCTAAACTAGGTGGTTTTGTATCAACAATAAAGGATATGTTCCTTAGAAGTATCCATCTTTTATCTATTAGAAAAATCAAGAGATCTGTTTTTTCATAATCTTTGTCTGTTTTATTTATTTTTGGATAAAATAATGTGGTATTGTTTCCTTTCACTATTATGTTTTTTTGTGTGCTGTTAAATTTTATAGATATGTTGAATGTTTTGTTTATGAAGTTGTTGAATAAAATATTTAGGGTAGAGTTTAATCCTAAAAGTGTATTTTCTAGTGTGTTTTCAAGATAGATGCTTATGTTTAAAGGTAAAAGTATTGTTATATTTTTTTCAATGAGTATTATGTTATCATTGATCGTCTCTAAAGTAATCAATAAAGGATAGGTTTCTGTGTTATTTTTGTATATATCTAGGGTTGAAATGTTTATTGTTTGTGTTTCATTTGTGTAGTTTACAAATTTTGCTATTTCATTGTTTATAACTACATAGTATTTTATACCGTCGCTTATATTAACCAAAGGAGTTATGTTTATTGTTATGTTGTCTAATAAATAAACTTTTTCCTTTATTGATACATTTATTCCATATATCTCTAATGTTGTATTTTTTAATCCCAGATTGTTGGGGCAGTTTATAGATAGATTTATTGTTATTATAGGTTTAATATCTATTTCAAATACTTTGGTAATATTTGAGGTTTTATTTATCCATACTTTGTGTGTTATGTTTTTAAATGATAAATTACATTCGGCATTAAATCCTTTATTTGTTATTTCCATAGTTATGTTCCCATGAGTTGAGTTTATTATTGTGTAATTCCTTAGTGATATACTTGATAGGTTACTATATGCTATTATTTTGATAGAAATATTTAAAGGGCTGTTAAGAAACTCTCCTTCTAATGTATGGTTTAATGTGTAATTATCTGCTGTTCTTATTGTTGATGTGTTTATTGATAGGTTTAAGATGTAGTTTTTGTTTGGATAATATTTTGTTAAATTTATTTTAGCTCTAAACACTCCTTTAACTGAGAAATTGATTATGCTATAAGAGGTGTTTGTTTCAGAATATATCTCTATATTCTTCACGCTTGCTATTTCTAACTTCGGTAAAGCATATAGTAGTGATGAAATATTTATCAAACCATTTCCTTTCTCATTTCTATAGAAATTTGCCAAATTATATACATTCAGTAATGAGATAGAGGAGAGATTTTGTTTTAGCTCGTTAATCGTTAGTGTTGGAAGCACCTGCTTTATTAAAGCAACAATCCCTGCCATAAAAGGTGTTGCCATACTTGTTCCTGAGAATGTAGCATTAATCCCTGTGTTGTTAGCAGCTAAAATCTGCTCTCCGGGAGCAACTAAATCTGGTTTTAAAATTTCATCAGAGGAATTTATCTTAACATTACCTCTTGATGAGAAATATGAAATATCTCCAACATTTGATAATGTAATGGAAGGATCATATATGTGAGATGCAACACTTCCTATAGTTAAAACATTACTACTTATTCCTGGTGATGTTATAGTTCTGTTGTTGTTAGAAGGAGAGATGTATTTCGGAGGATATCTTCTATAACAACCGTCTTTAAAGTATAACAAATCATAAAAATCCCATTCTAAAGATGAGGAGTTTATTCTTATTTTGACATCATAGGGTGTGCTGTAATGTAGAGATAGAAAGCATTGATTTGAAGAACAATCGAAACCTCCTCCTAAATAACTTATGTTGTATGTATATACTAAATAAGATGAGGAAAGCGCATCATAGAAAACCTCTCCTAATAACACATTATTGGATTTATTTATTACTTCCACACTGTTTATTCTCTTAGAGACATCATACCAAATTATGTTAAAAGACAATCTGTTTATGTTTCCACAATAGCTTAATGCACTAGGATAGTTCAAATAATCAATGCTAACAGATGATTGCTTATTATAGTTTCCATAATGCCAAGGCCAATAACCTTCATTACCTGCAGCAACGGTGAATATTATTTCTGGGTTGGATGAAACTAAAGAATCTATGTAACTGCAAAGCATATCATAGGTATTGGAGCAATCACTAAGATAATATATTCCTCCAAGGCTCATTGATATTATAGAAGAGTTTAGTTCTAATGCTTTCTCTATAGCACAAATGATCTCATCGTCTCTAAAGTTTGATGGTTTTAGAGTGATTATTTCACTTGAAGGCGCTATGGAATGGGATATGCTTGTAACATGCGTACCATGACCATTATAATCAAAATAAGAAGTTTGGGATGTGTTAAAAATACAAGTGTTATTTGATTGAAAATAATGTATAGACGCTTTATAAATTATTTTTGCATCATCAAACCAAGGATTAGTGTCGTTTATACCTGTATCTATTATTGATATTCTAACATTAGATCCAGTTAATTGTTTATTGTTATTTGTTAGTATGTTGTGAGGAAATCCATTAATGTATGTTCTATTTCCAAATGCAAAAGGTATGGCATAAGAAAGCATAAGTTTTTTTGGTTGGTTAAATATTATGCTTTTTATAATATCTTTTTTAGATAATTTTTCTATTTCAGTATACGTTAAGGATTTACT
>WAOB01000118.1 GCA_015521505.1 Nanobdellati archaeon
CACATATAGAGGAAAAATAGATTATTGAAAAAGTATTTTTAGATACAGTTTTTCTTTTTTTATTTTTTATTTAATGGAGTATTTCCACAGCCTAACGAACACATTCATCCAAATCCCGGTAAATCTTTGTTTCAACATATTAAATACAATAAAAATAATTATATATACTACCTCTTCCCCTTAATCCTCTTCAACCTAATAACATTCTCTCTCTCCATCTCATCTAACATCATCTTAACCCAAGCAATGCTTTCTTGTAAATCAGGAATAACTTTATTTTCCAAAGCATTCACTCTTCTTTTGGTTTTTTCAATCTCCTCTAAAAGATTTCTTATACTTATCTCAATTTCTGCTGCTTTCAAAATATCAACAAAAATTTCCTCATAGAGATTTACTGCTTCAATCATCTTAGATGAGAAAGGTAGCAAAACCGCCTTACCTTTAATCTTTCTTTCTACTTTAACCTCTACCTTAGGCATTTTAACTCCCATTACATTTTTAACCAACACATCAACATGATTCTCTCTTGCCAAAACTTCTCCAACTAAATCAATCTCATCAGCACTTTCCTCAAGTTCTATCTCAAAAACAAGTTTATTAGCCTTAATAAGCTTCTCAACAAGCTGTTTCTTAACATCTCTAACATCCTTAAGCATGTTCCTCAATTCCAAAATCAAACCATCTCTCTTCTTCTTAAGTAGTTTATGACCATTAACTGCTAACTTAAGCTTCCTTTTTAAATTCAAAAGCTCCATTCTCGTAGGTTTAATATCCTTCATCTAAAACACCTCTTATACCATGGGCAAATTCTTATGGTAAGGCATTAATTATATACTCTAATTGCTGGGAATCTGTAAAATAGTTTTACTATTGGACAATCATCTTGAAGGCTGAAAGGAGTAAGTCCCTTTTTAGCCACCTCTTATGAATTGTGATTGTGGCTCTGCCGTTAGGCAATTAATTATGGGTGCATGGACGAATGTCCTGCTATGGGTTTCAAAACTTCCAAATCTCTTATCCCGTCTTTACTTATATTCATTACTCTATCAACATAAATTCCATCGTTGTAGTACTCTCCTGATTTCTTGCTTAAATCCACTTCAATGCCAGCAATATAAACAACATCAAGGTTCTCTTCCTTAGCCAAATCAAACAGCTCTTTAATCATGTGCTCTTCTGAAGATTTAAGCAGCTTTAAAGTTATATTCTCTAAGTTATCTCCTTCATCTTTAACATATTCTATAAATCTTTTAAGGTAAAGCAGATCAATATCTCTTGGTATATCATTACTTTCAAACAAATTCTTTATAGCACCACAAGCAGTTGAGTGCTTTTTGTGATGATATCTAATAAAGTACCCATAACCTCTCTCATTATCATACCCTATATGAGAGAGATGTAAAACAAAAAGCTTCTTCATCTTTTCATCAGGTATGTGATGAGCAGCAGGAATTAAACTCTCCTTCGTATGAAAATTAGGTAAAAATATGCCACCAAAAACCCTCCTTTCATATATCTCGTCATTCTTAATAATATCATCTTTACTATTACCTTCTCTTATTTCTCTTTTAATCTCTTCCAAAACTGTTGTGCACTGATCATCACTACACCCTACATAAACCATTATGGCATTTTCTCCTATCTCTATATATTTATCTTTCAAAATCCTCTTAACAAACCCGCTAAAATCTTCTAAGGAAATGCTGTTCTCTAACAGCATACGCATCACTTCTTAGATTTATAATACTTCTTTTTAGTTTCAGGTTTTATCTTAACAAGCTCATGCTCTGGTATCATACTAAACAAATCCCAAGCAATATCTAAGCTTTGCTCTATACTTCTATCCTCGTAAAGTCCTTGTTTAACAAACCTTTCCTCAAAAGCATCTGCAAAATCCAAAAACTTTAAGTCTCTCTCGCTTAAAGCATCCCTACCTACTATAGCAACTAAACCTCTCAAATCCTTGCCTTCTGCATAAGCAGAGTAAAGCTGTTCATAAACCTCCTTATGATCCTCTCTCGTCTTACTCTTACCTATTCCATTATTCATCAACCTACTTAAACCTAAAAGCACATCAATTGGTGGGTAAATACCTTTCCTATGTAAATCTCTTCCTAAAACAATCTGTCCTTCTGTAATATAACCTGTTAAATCAGGTATTGGATGAGTAATATCATCACCAGGCATTGTCAATATAGGCATTTGAGTTACAGATCCTTTCTTACCTTTAATAATACCTGCTCTCTCATAAATAGTTGCTAAATCAGTATACATGTAACCAGGATACCCTCTCCTTCCAGGTATTTCCTCTCTTGCAGATGCAATCTCTCTTAAAGATTCTGCATAATTAGTCATATCTGTCAAAATAACCAAAACATGCATGCCCTTTTCGTAAGCCAAATATTCTGCTGCTGTTAAAGCCAATCTAGGAGTTAGCAATCTCTCAGATGCAGGATCATCTGCTAAATTTAAAAACACCACTGCTCTTTCAATAGCACCAGTTTTTTCAAACTCATTAATAAACTTATATGCCTCTTCATGTGTAATACCCATAGCAGCAAAAACAACTGCAAAATCCTCTTCCTTACCTGGTACTTTTGCTTGCCTTGCTATTTGTAATGCTATATCATTATGTGGTAAACCGCTTCCAGAGAAAATAGGTAGTTTTTGTCCTCTAACGAGAGTGTGCATAACATCTATAGTTGAGATACCAGTTTGAATAAAATCTTGTGGTTTTGCTCGGGAATAAGGATTTATAGCGTTACCAATAACCTCCATAGCCTCTCCCTTAGTTATTTTCATACCTTTATCTATAACCTCTCCTCTTCCATTAAACACCCTACCTATAATCTCATCACTAACCTTAAACCTAAACACATCCCCTAAAAACCTTACAGATGAGGTTAAACTCATACCTGTTGTATCTTCAAAACTCTGCACCACAACCAAATCCTTAGAGGTATCTAAAACCTGCCCAAGTTTGGTTTCACCACTATCTAGTTTAATCTTAACCAGCTCACCATAACCAACTGCATGAGTTTTCCTAACAAAAAGCAAAGGTCCTTTTATTGCTTCTACTGTTTTATACTCCTTCCTACTCTCTATATTCATACTTCTCACCCTTATTACATAAAGCTTTTCTCAATCTCTTCAAGTTCTTTATCTATTTCCTTACTAACCTCTTGTGCTTTTTTCTTATAATCTTTAGCATACCTAATTTCTGCAATCCTGCTAAAGGATTTCATACTAACAATATGCTGTGCCTTAACACCCTTATCTATAAGTTCCATAACCTTTTCTCCTTTATCTAAAATCAAACTCAACAACAAGTAAGTTTTCTCAACACTGCTATATGCATCATTCTCATCAAAAGCATTCTGCTGTAAGAAGAACTCTCTCAAAAGCTTAGCAATAAACAAGATACCTTGCTCTTTATCTGGTAATGCATCACTACCTACAAGCTGAACAATTTCTTGAAGTTTTTCCTCCTCCTGCAAGATGCTCATAGCTTTACTAACTTTCTCATTCCAATCTTTGGAAGTGTTTTCATTAAACCATTCCTGCAAAGTATCCTTATACAAACTATAGCTTTGCAACCAATTAATAGCTGGGAAGTGCTTTCTTCTTGCTAATTTAGCATCTAAAGCCCAGAAAACCTTAACTATTCTTAAAGTGTTTTGAGTAACTGGCTCTGAGAAATCTCCTCCTGGGGGGGAGACAGCACCTATAATAGTTACTGATCCAACATTCTCATTTAAAGTTACAACTCTTCCTGCTCTCTCATAAAACTCAGCAAGTTTTGATGCCAATCTTGCAGGATAACCTTCCTCTCCAGGAATCTCTTCAAGCCGAGAACTAATTTCTCTCATAGCTTCAGCCCACCTTGATGTGGAATCAGCCATCAAAGCAACATCATAACCCATATCCCTATAGTATTCAGCAATAGTTATACCTGTATAGATGCTTGATTCTCTTGCAGCAACAGGCATATTAGAGGTGTTAGCAATCAAAGTTGTTCTGTTCATCAAAGCCTTACCACTATTTGGATCAATAAGTTCTGGAAACTCAACCAAAACCTCTGTCATCTCATTACCTCTCTCACCACAACCAATATAAACTATGACTTGAGCATCAGAGTACTTTGCCAAACTTTGTTGGGTAACAGTCTTACCAGAACCAAAAGGTCCTGGTATAGCAGCAGTACCTCCTTTTGCTATAGGAAAGAGAGCATCCAAAATCCGCATACCTGTTATCAAGGGCACTTTAGGTGGTAATTTCTCCTTATATGGTCTTGGCTTTCTAATAGGCCAAATCTGCATCATTTTAATTTCCTCTCCACTATCCAACTTAGCAACAACATCCTCTACAGTATATTCTCCTTCCTTAATCTCAACGACTTTACCTCCCTTATAATCAGGAGGAACCATTATCTTATGAACTATAAGTTCTGTTTCCTTAACCTCTCCTACAATACTTCCAGGCTCAACATAAGCACCTTTTTTAACTAAAGGTTTAAACTTCCACTTCTTTTTCCTATCTAAAGCATTAACTCTTGCTCCTCTCTTAATAAAATCTCCCTGCAGAGATTTCATAACCTCCAAGGGTCTTTGAATACCATCATAAATGCTTTGCATTATTCCAGGACCAAGCTCAACAGTTAACGGCTGGTTATATGTAATAACTCTCTCCCCTGGTTTTAAACCAGAAGTATCTTCATAAACCTGTATGGTTGCTTTATCACCATTAATTTGAATAACCTCTCCTATAAGTTCTTCTTCTCCGACATAAACTACATCATACATGTTAGCATCCAATCCTTCTGCTATCACTACCGGACCTGAAACCCTATAAATCTTACCTTCTTTTGCTTTCATCTCAACCACCATTACAAACTCTCCATCTCTATTCCTAATGCTCTCTTAATCATTAACCTCAAACTCTCATCTTCTGCTTTTTCTGGATGTAAAACAAAAAACAACGGCTTTTTGGAAGTAATCATTTTGTCCTTAACAAATGGTTTTAACTTCTCAAAAGCCCTGCCATCTATGATAATGAGCGATTTATCTTCATCAATCAAACGCTCAAGCATGCTCTCCTCTCCCTCTCTAATCACTACAATATCTTTCACACCAAGCATCCTAAAACCCTTGACAAAATCACCATAACCAGCAATGGAAATCATAATATCTCACCCACCATTTCTTTGATTCTTTCTTTACCTAACCTGTTCTCATACCTCTTAGATTTTGCGATCAAATTCATTACCTTAAACTCATGCTCAAGCAAAATCAAATAAGCAAGAAGAGAAGCATAACTAAACACCTCGTGGGCAAACACTTTTTTAGCACTTTCTAAAAGAATCTTATTGATTTCATCACTAATCCTCTTTTTTGTCTTATACAATAGTTCTCTCATTTTATTACTCATGCTAATTTCCACATCAAGTTCATTCAACTTCTTATCAATGTCAATCAAAACACTACTAACATATAAATTGATAAATTTGTCTTCCTTAAAGGTTATGATAATACGCTCTAAAGAATCAAGTCTGTATTTGTAAAGCAATATCATAGCACCTCCAAGATCGTCTTTACTTATCATATTCTGCACATTTTTCGCAAGTTTTTTATTTCTAAACAAATACATAACAAGATCGTAAACATGGACATCTCCATAAAATCTCTCAAGGAATACATTCATTTCGGGAGTTGTCAAAAGAGACGATTTTAAAACATCAAAATCTCTCTTTGTAGAAATACCAGACAGCATCAATGATACAATTTTTATTTTATAATCAAGAAGATAATCTCTAATTATCATCAAAGCTCTCTTATCATCCAACTTAACAGCACTCCTCTCTAATTTTAATATAGTGTAGATATATTTTGCCTTACACATAACACTCAACAATTCCTCTTTATCATATAACAAACCATATTCTTTCACAATATATTCATATATATTAGATCTTTGCCTCAAATCATCTATTATCTGCTCTACAGAAACATCTATGAAATCATAATATTCTCTCGTCCTTATCATTTCTCTCCTCATAAACTTCATCTTTGTATATATGTACTCTATCATAATAACATCTCCTCTATCTTTACCTTAATTGCATCTTTTAGACCATTTAAACTAAAATCTACTCTCTCAGAAGGTGTCTCAACAACTACACCAAAATCAATATCTTCACGAGATTTAACACTCATACTCTTAAATATCCTTTTAACTAATTCTTCATCGTTCTTAGAACAATAAACCACTCCTTTGTCTCCAAAATTATCTTTAACCAAAGAATATATTTTAGAATAGATCTCTTCTTTATCTTTATCACTCATATTTATAATCTTACTAATAAGGTTCTCACTAATCTCCTCCAAAATCTTTTGTTTTTCCATCATAGCATTCTTCTTTATCTCATATAGTTTTTTAAAATAATACTCGTTCATTTCCTCATCCGCTTCTCTAAGCATCTTCTCTCTTAAGATATCAACTTCTTTTTTAATTTTCTTAAGGTTCTCCTTCTCTTTCTCTCTAATTTCTTTCTTAGCATCCTCTTTTATCTTAAGTGCCTCTTCCTCTGCTTTTAATATAATGGCCTCTCTTAATTTATTTACCATCTATACCACCAATACCACTGATTTTCTTCAAAAAATAAAAAATATCAAATCACACAACGAACAAAATCAACAATGCAATTACAAATCCAAAAATCACTAATGTTTCAGGAATAACTGTCATTAACAAACCCTTACCAAAAAATTTTTCATCCTCTGCCATAGCAGCAACAGCAGATGCTCCTATTCTTGCTTCAGCAATACCGCTTGCAATAGCACTCAATCCTAATGCCAAACTTGCAGCCAACGCTTTCATTCCAACCTCTTCTACCATTTTAAACACCTCCATAACTATTCTGTTTTACCATAAGGTGTAAATTTAACTCCTCCTGACTTGTAAAATTTCGTGAAATGCTCAACATAATGCAATCTCAAACTATGTAAAAACGGACTAATAATGCCCAAGACTATATTAAAAGTATGTCCTATTAAAAAAATAAGCCCTCCAACAAAATAAGCCCAAAGAACGTGTTTCTCAAAAAACATTTCAGCAAAAACATTTATAACATAAGCAATAGCAATAGAACTTAACCCTACAGCACCCAACCTTGCATAGGAAAGAATATTGGTAAAAATACTGGGCAACTCAAAAATTGCTTGTAATCTTTCAGCATAATAAAGCATTCCCACACTCAACAAAAATAACACACCACCAAAATAACTTATAAAAGAACTCGAAATGTACATTCCATAGCCTATCAAACCCACTCCTATCTGTAATAAAATCCAACTCATCCTGTGAGTCAATGCATGTAAATATTGCCGATATATAAAATCTTGTACTATACCCAAAACAAGCCCTAAATTAACATGTACTATACCAAACAATAAAGAAATAATAATAAGTTCATTTATCTTTTCCATCCTATGCATTAAGGCAGGTAATTTATATCCAAACAATTCCTCAAATCCGAAGAACTCACCAAATAATAGACCAAAAAAGATTGTTGAAAGAGAAGCATAAAGGAAAACCTGACCCAGCAGTTTGAAAGCATTGCTTTTTGTCCTCATTAAAATAAAGGAGAGTAGAAATAAAACCAATCCATAACCAAAATCACCTAAGATAAAGCCATAGAATAAAGGAAAAGTGATGAGCATAAATAAACTTGGATCTATATATCTATATGCAGGTAATCCATAAGCCTCAAGTAAGAAATGCACTCCTCTTAAAAATTTAGGATATTTCAGTTTTACTGGTGCTTCGTGTGGTTCTGCTTCTTGCACTCTTATCAAAGCATATTTGTCTATCTTCTTAACACTATTAACAACTTTTTCTTTGTTCTTACAAGGTACATATCCTCTAACTATAAAAACATAGTCTTTTTCTTTGAGAAAACTATATCCTTCTATCTGTTTTGTTCTATCTCTCAAATAATATCTCAGGTTCCATAACAAATTTTTATTTGACTCGAATTCCTTCTTAATTCTATCAATAAGAGAATTATACTTACGATGAAGGGTTTCTATCTCGGTAGACAAGAGGTTATACAAATTATAAACATTCGTCTCAATATCTTTAAATCTATTGTAAAGTTCATGAATGTCGTGATGTACATCTAAATACGATACTAACTCTCCTATATCTACATCTTTATTTTTCAAAGAAACTATTAAAAAATAATCTCTATCTTTATCTTCCCTAACATATCCCTCAATTAAACCACGATCTTTCAATTTTCTTAATAAATCTTTAAGTTTTCTCGAATTTTCCTTGTTAGCATAACCTATCACAACCGTGTGCTTATCGATGGTCTTAACATGTTTTAAATCATTTATATTTAGTTTCAACAGCAAATCAATAATTTCTACATTATCTTTAAGTCTAACTATATCTTCGCTTATAACTTCAATATCTCTAAACATCTCAGAAAATTTATTTATAAGACTGTATCCCCTACTTATCTCTTTCTTACTAATAGAACTATGTCTCTTGGGCTCTTTTACTTTGATTAACTTCTCTAAGTTATAAAAAAAAGATTCTGTCTTATTATCCATATCTATTATCTGCCGTTCTTCCTCGTTTATAGCTATTGCCTTTCCTTCTACAACAACCTCTTCCAAATGTAATAATCCTAACGAATACAATCTCTGCATTATTTTTTCCCTGTTCTCTTTTAAAGAAATTATCTCTATCTTACACATCTTCTCAGGCAATAGCATATCTACCACTTATAAAACACTCAATAAAATATCTTTTATGTTGTTCTCTAATTCTTTAGATTTTTTCGTCATATTTAACTTAAATTCTGCAACTTCTTTACTCATCTTGCCCGCATGTTCTTTTAATTTTCTCTCAACATCTTTCATTTTCTTCTTTTTATACTCTTCAACTTCTCTCGTAATTTTTTTAATCATCTCCTCTCTCTTATACTTTATTCTATCCTCAAACTCATTTCTCATATCCTCGACTTCTCTTTTAGCATTCTCAACAATCTCTTTCGCCTTTTTCTCATATTCTGATATTTCCTCTAAAACGCTCCTTTCCATAAGCATTATATCTTAAAATTAATTTTTTAAAGGTTTCTACTTTTATGTATATACATGTATATACATAAGGAAATAAGAAAATTACAAAAAACAAGTAAAGAAACATACATACTAAGCGTCCCTATTACATGGATAAGGCAAAATAATCTTTCAAAAGGCAGTGAAATAGAGATAACAACTTTTAAAGATAAAGTTGTTCTTGTTCCTTATCATAAAGAATTGGAGAAAATAATCGATAGTGATGGAAAAACACTTATTGAAATAAAACATCTCATTGTATCGTCTTACATAAATGGATTTGATAAAATAAGAATAAAAAATCTTCCTGCAGAATTTTTAGAAGAAATAAAAGAATTCACAACCTCATATTTAATTGGCGCTATAGTAAAAATAGAAAGTAGTAAATCCTTAAGCATAACATTTTCGATTCCGGATGAATTTATAAACAAAACAAAGGTCTTAGAGCATCTTTTTTATCTTGCAGAAGAATTTATAAAGATTTTATTACATAAAACCAGAACAAAAAGAAAAAGAAAACAGAAAGAGATGCTCTATATAATGGATAAAGAAGTAGATAAACATTATTATCTTTCTTTAAGAATGTTCCCCACAGAGACAATATCTAAATATGCATACATAATAGAAAATATCTGCGATTCTATGATAAATATTGCAGAACTAAAAATAAACTCAAAAAAAGAGAATGAGGCAATAAATAAAATATTAGAATACATATTAGAAAAGTATAGGTTCATCATAAGTAATTATTATTTTAAAAGTATAGACAATCTTTCATCAACTGCACATGAACTAAAATTGAAAAGTATACAAC
>WAOB01000119.1 GCA_015521505.1 Nanobdellati archaeon
TCTTACTTACTAAATCATCATCCATTTCTATGAATGTCTCATAATGTGTTTTTGGTATTACTAAAGAATGTCCTTTTGTTCTTGGGTTAATATCTAAGAAAGCAATAAAGTTCTCATCTTCATAAATCTTTAATGCTTGTATCTCTCCTTGAATAATCTTACAAAATATGCAGTCTTGCATATTATATTTTTATCTTGTTAATTTATTAAAATATTTTATTTTAATGATGGTAAATTGCGATTAATTTTTTAAAATTATCTCTTCTAATTTTTAGCATGGCGGTATGGCATAGTAGATCAAATAGAAAGAAAACAGGTGGGTTATATCACAGAGCAAGAAAGCACAAAAAGTATGAGAAGGGTTCTAATCCAACTTTTACCTTATTAGATAGTGATGTGAAAATAAGGAAAGATAGAGTTAGAGGAGGTAATTGTAAACTAAGAGCGCTGAGGATAGATTATGCTATAGTGAATTTAAAGGATGGTACTTCTAAAAGAGTCAAGATCTTAGATGTGTTGGAGAATAAGGCGAATATGCACTTTGTTAGAAAGAAAGTAATAACAAAAGGTGCTATAATACAAACAGAAATAGGTAAGGCGAAAGTTACTTCAAGACCGGGACAAGAAGGTATTGTCAATGCAGTTCTTATAGAGTGATTTTATGGTTGCTTTAGGTAAAAAAGATATTGAACATCTAATAAACACGATGTCTTTAGTGAGGAATTTCAAGTCTTTAGAAGAACAACTTACAGCGAATGGTATGGATTTTAGATTAGCAGGTTTAATTGAAGTTATAGAGGCAGGAGAGATAGGTTTATCAAAGAGAGATAATAAACCACCTGTGTTCGGTAATGCTTATATTATGGAGGGATATAGGGATGTTTTGAACAATTTAGATGTTAAGTCAAAAAGCATCCTAAAGGAGGGAGAAAAAGTTGCTCTTAATGGTTTAAAGCCTTATCTTGTTGTTACTGCAGAAGAGGTTAATACACCAAAAGACATTATGATGAAAATAGAGATAAGAAGTAGTTTATTTAGATATGCTCAACTTCTACTTGAAACTGCTTTTGTTGAAGCAGGTTATAAAGGAAGGTTAACTTTTATGCTTTTGCCAATTCTAAATACAAAAATTGCTTTAGGATCGAGGATATGTCAAATTTCATTTATTAGATTGAGTAGTGAAGGTAATTATGAAGAACAAAAGGAATTTAGTTATCAAGGCGGGAAGGTGATTTAGTTTTTTAAATTTTTGGAATGTGGTATAGAGTATATCTTATTGAGCGCGGGTGGTCTAGTGGTATGATCCCGGCCTTCCAAGCCGGTGGCCCGGGTTCGAATCCCGGCCCGCGCATTTAAACATGTCTTTTTTTCGGAAATATCTATCTTAAGATTTAAAATAATTCTCCTACTTTTATATATCTAGGTGTTATCTTATGAAAGTAGGTAGAGTCGTATACGGAAGTATAGACCACATTGTGATAAGAAAAGATCCTAATGTAAAAGTAGAGATTGGTATGATAGTTTACACTCAACAAGAGAATAATTACCTTCTTTATCAGATTTATGATATGAAACATGAAAGTCTAATGGAGTCAAGAGATATTGAGTCTCTGGCTTATACATTAGATAAGTATAATGATGTGGAAATAATAGATAAGGACATGAAGTACTATGTTCTAATGTATGCAAAACCATTGGTGATGATATTTGATAATAAGATAAGTAATATAAAATCTTTACCTCATATATATTCTCCTATTTATGCTTTGAACCAAGAACTTGCTGAAAAACTTCTTGAACATTTTGAAGGAGTAGATTTGGGTAAAATAAGATCAGGTAATGATGTTTTAAATGTTAGAGTTCCTATAGATCTTAGAGATGCTTTAACACACCACATCCTTATTACAGCAACAACCGGAAGAGGGAAAAGCAACCTTATGAAAGTTTTACTGTGGAAAATTTTAGAAGATAGAGATGTGGGTTTAGTAGTTATGGATCCTCATGATGAATATATTACTAAGGATTTGAGTATTAAAGATCATAACAAATCTGATGAGATGGTTATTTATTATACTTCTGCTTATAAGAAATATTTCCCTAATACATATCTCCTGAAAGTTAATATATCTCTACTTAAGCCATGGCATTTTTTGAATGTATTTGATTTCAGTGAAGCACAACAACAAGCGATGTATTTGGCATATTATTTTAGGAAGGATAATTGGATATCTTCTCTTTTAGGGGTTGATGATGAATTGTATAATGAGTTAAAGCAAAAAGGGGTTAAGAAAGAAACATACGATGTTTTGAAACGAAAACTTATGTTTCATTTAAATGCTGTTCTCAATATGGATGAAAAAGAAAATATGTTTATATATTATGAGAGTATTTTCTCTGATAGAGAAGGGGAAGGGTTTTTGAATCATATCTTAAATTCGTTAGAAGATGGAAAGAAAATAATTATAGATACTTCGGAACTTACCACATCCGAGGAACTTTTAGTGATGAGTTTAATTGCAGAAGGGATTTTTGAAAGATATAAAAGATATAAAAAAGAGGGTATTTTAGATCAGAAGGCAAAAGTAGGTATTGTTTTAGAGGAAGCACCCCGAGTTCTAAACAATTATAGTTTAACTTCTGACGGTAATATTTTTGGGATGATTAGTAGGGAGGGAAGAAAGTTTGGTATTGGTTTAATAGCCATAACTCAACTCCCCTCTATGATACCTGATGAAATCCTGGCAAATATGAATACAAAAGTCATTTTAGGTATAGAGATGCAGAAAGAAAGAAGTGTGATTATTAATTCTTCCCCTCATGATCTAAGTAAAGATTCTTTAGTGATTGCAAGTTTGAATAAAGGAGAGGCAATCATCTCTTCAATATTCACTCCATTTCCTATACCTATAAGAGTCTACAATTTTGAAGATATCGTTAAAGATAAAAAAGGCAATAATAATGTTATGTTTTCTGGTATAAATAGAGAGTTGGAAATCTGACACTATTCATAATGTGCTTTTATATCTCCCTAGTTTATAGCAACCCTAATTTCTCTTTCGCTTCATCACTCATTCTTTCAAAATTCCATGGAGGATCAAATGTTAGATCCACATATACATTTTCTATACCTTCTATTTCGTCCATTTTTTTCTTTATTTCATCAAAAATAATATCTCCTAAAGGACAGGCTGGAGTGGTTAGGGTCATTGTTATTTCAACATTTTTATTTTTGACTTTTACTTCGTAAATTAATCCTAAACTAACTATATCTATATCGAACTCTGGATCTTGTATTTCTTTCAGTTTTTCCCATACCTTCTTCTCAATTTCTTTATCTTCTTGGGAAGACATAGTAGTTTTTATAGTATTTCTAATTTAAAAAGAATAATATATTAACCAAGAGATAGTAAATTAATATTTAAAAATCTATCCGATATTAATATATAGTTCTATGGTAGTTGAAAAAATTCTTGAAAAAGTGAGAAA
>WAOB01000120.1 GCA_015521505.1 Nanobdellati archaeon
TACATACAACATATTATTTTTCGATGAGTATTTAAAGGTTTGTATTTAATACCAAAATAAACAACCACTAGAGAATAATAACATCTTTGTTATATTTAAAGTTTTCGGTGTCTTGATATAATGAGAGGGTAAAATGGAGAGGATATCTATATCTTATATCTCAAAACTCCTCCAATACCAGAAAACATTTTAAACTGCATTCCTTCTATAGTCTCATCACTTATAATATATACTTCTGTTCCAAATAATTTTGCACGCTCCTTCAAGAGCTTTATGTAATGGACTTCATCACAAGAAACATTCTCACTATCACATACTTTACATTTTACCTTTTTGTTCTCTTCTTTTCTCATTAGCTCAATGAACTCGTTTTTACAATCATTACATAGACATTTAAATCCTTTAAAATCTGCTTTTCCAGAGATTAGAAGTTTATCTATTGCTCCCTGCTCTAAAGCGCTTAAAGTTTGGGAAAATCCATACACCACCATCTTTTCATCTTTATTAAGCAACTTAAAGAATTCATCCACAATTTTCTTTTCTTTTAAATACTCGCTTTCTTTTAAATACTCCTCTGCTCTTTCAACAAGTTCTTTCAATCCCGGTTCTCCTGCATAACCCGTATCTACAATACCTATTACTTTCCGTTTCAGGTTTTCTGGAAGATAATTACCTTCATAAAACTCTTGTTTTAGCGGACCAGGACCTCCGATTAATATTCCTTGCAACTCTATATTGTTAAAAATGTTTTTTACGTTCTCTCCTAATTCTTTTAAATAAGCATTTAGTAAGCCCTCTCTTACTCTCATAAACCTAGCAGCACTTTGTCCTCCTTTTGCTGTTTTTCCAGGAACCAAACTCTCTATCCTTTTAACAACCTCTATCCTTTTACCTTTTAGGAAACCAATACCTGCTTCTTGTCTATCCAATGAAATTAATCCATAGATTTCTTTACTCTCAAGAATTTCTTCCAGAGGGCCTAATATAAAAGTTTGATCACATCTATAGAGTTTAATGTTTATGGGCTCTGGCGGTTCGATTTCCCAGATTTTTATGTTTTGTTCACCTTCCTTCTGAGAAACATTTCCTGCAAAAATTACTAAACCATTCTTAGGAGTGGTAGAATAAAACTTTAAAGCATTAGATATTTTAGATAGAGCAGCAATAACGTTGTTTCGTGTTGTTTTGGATTTTATATTCTCTGCTGTACTTATCTCCTTACCCACCATATCTTTAATTTCGTTTATGTTGTGTCCTGCAGGGACATATATGCTTACAAGTTCTGTATGTCTACCCCTTATGTTTTTGATATCTTCTATAAGATAGAGTAACTCGTCTTTATCTAACTTCATAAGATTTGATGATGTGTTAAATAATACCCCCTCCTTAATATATCCATTGCTCATCTATCCTTTTATACTCCACAAGTTCATCAATGTTAAAGAACAAATCTATTTCTCTTTCAGCAGATTCTTTACTATCAGACGCATGGATTATGTTTTTACCTATATGCAATCCATAATCATGCCTTATCGTTCCTGGTAAAGCCTCTTCTGGATTAGTAGCACCAACAAGTTTCCTTACATTTTTAATGGCATTTTTACCTTCTACTACAAAAACTATTATTGGTCCAGAAGTTATGAACTCAACAAGCTCCTCATAAAACGGTTTATCTTTGTGTTCTATGTAGTGTTTCTCAGCGACCTCTCTATTTACTTGCATCATTTTTAAACCAATTATTTTAAATCCTTTCTTTTCAAATCTTGATAATATCTCTCCTACGATACCTCTTTGGATCGTATCAGGCTTTAATATGACAAGAGTTCTTTCTAAATTACTCATAGGACTATCACCATTATTTTATTTTCGATGTTGTAATGTTTTCATTTTAATCTCTTTTTCTTGTTTAAACCTTTGCGTCCATTTAACTTTGGCAGGATTTCTCATTCCATGATTACTAAAGCACTTATTGGAGCAGAAATAAAATATTTCTCCATTGTTTTTAACAAACATTATTCCTTTTCCTTCTTCCAATTCCTCACCACAAAAACTGCATGTATACATATAATCACCTTACATGTTATTTTAATCAATAACTCCAGAAACTTCCATGTCTGCTTCTTTAATCATCACTATATCTCCTATTTTTATGGGTCCCATTATATTTCTTATTATGACTTTATCTTTATACTTGCCATCTAAAATTTTGCATCTTGCTCTTTTAACTCCTTTTGTTCCAGAGATGTCTATTATTGCTATAACTTCTGCGGGAACCGCTCCACCACCCATTTAAAACACCTTTATCTTTTTGTTAAGTCCTCAAATTTTTTAAGTAATGAGTCGAATTCTTTCTGTGCTTTGCCTACATCAATTATTGCCACTGAAGATGCTTTAACTTCAATACCTGCTGCCTTCCCTAATTGCTCTTTACTTTTAACAGGTATTAAAGGAACATTTTTTTCTTTTGCGAGCGCAGGTAAGTGCAATACAATCTCAATAGGATCAACATCTTCTGCCACAATAACTAATTTTGCAAATCCTCTTTCTAACGCTTTTGTGGTCTCATTTACTCCCTTTTTAATTTTCCCTCCTTTTTCCCTTACAGTTTCAACAAATTCATACACTTCCTCGCTAAATTCATCTGGCAAATCCTTCTCAAACAATTTTCCCATATATATCTCCTCCTGTTACTCATAGTCATTGATCATAATATATAAGTACAAGCGCCCCGGCCAGGACTCGAACCTGGGACCTCGTGGTTAACAGCCACGCGCTCTACCTACTAAGCTACCGGGGCTTTGATTGTGATAACAGTGTTATCCTTTTGAAAGGCGCTATTTAAGGATTGATATTTCTCTTTAGTTTCAATATTATTCAAAGGTAGTATTTAGCATTAAACTATATTTAAGTTTAAGTAATAATGAGTTAACTCTGTGAAGTTATACTTGTTATGTTATACTCCTGTAGGTGACTACTTCAAGGGTAAAAGGGGCAAAGCCCCTCCTATGGACCCCGAGGGATTTGAACCCTCGGCCTCCGCCTTGCAAGGGCGGCGTTCTACCAGACTGAACTAGGGGCCCATAACAT